>NZ_JBXASU010000094.1:0-27713 GCF_058809705.1 Cupriavidus sp. MPR-AND1C
GGCGTAGCCGGCCAGCGTGGCCGGCTACGCCGCCGCCGTGTGGCTGGCCGTGCGCAGCAGCCCGCGCCGGTGCAGGGCAAAGCTGAAAGCCGCCAGCGCCGTCAGCGCCAGCGCCACCATCACCCACAGCATCAGCCAGTAGCCGCCCGCGGCGCGCCACAGCAATGCGCCCAGCCAGGGCGCGGCGGCCTGCATCAGCAGCACAGGCGTCATCATCAGGCCGTTGAGGGTGGCGTAATGGTGGCGCGAGATCAGTTCCGGCATGGCCATGGCGCGCAGCATGGTGTTGATGCCGTTGGCGCAGCCGTACAGCACCGCCGCCAGCATCAGCCATTTGCCATAGCCGAGCGCAAAGCACAGCAGGCCCAGACACATCACCAGATAGACCGGCAGCGACAGCCGCAGCGGGTGACGCACGGGAAAACGCATCATCACCAGGCGGCCGACCACCTGCGCCGGGCCGATCAGCGCCGCCACCACCAGTTGCTCGCCCAGCGGCAAGCCCTTTTCGGTCAGCATCGGGATCAGGTGGGCACCCAGCAACGAGGCAATCACCGCCAGCGCGGTGAAGGCCAGCACCACGGCCCAGAACACCGGCTGGCGCAGTGCGATGCCGGCGATGCCCGGTTGCGCGGCATCCGCCAGCGGGGCCGGCGCCGGCGCGGCCGCGTAAGTGGCATGCGCCGCATAGCGCAGGCGGGCGTGCAAGGGCGCGCAAACGAAGAGGTTGAGCCCGGCGAAGCACAGCAGCGTCTCGCGCCAGCCCAGGTGCAGCACCAGCCATTGCGCCAGCGGCACGAAGATGGTGCTGGCAAAGCCCGCCATCAGCGTCACGGTGACGATGGACTTCTGGTAGCCATCGCCAAAGGCCTGGCGCAGCACGACGAAGGCGGGCTCGTACAGCGTGGTCGCCATGGCCAGCCCCATCGGTATCCACATCAGCAAGAAGGCCGCCTGGTTCGGGCTCCACGCCCACAGCAGCAGGCCGGTGCCGGCCAGCACGGAACCCGTGCACATCACGGCGCGCGCCGGCACGCGGTCGAGCAGGCGGCCCACCGCGAACGAGCACATCGCCCAGACCAGCAGCCCGAGCGAATAGCCGCCGGCAAGGAAGGGCTTGGAGTAGCCCAGCGCCGCGCTCATCGGCCCGATGAACACGGTGAAGGCGAAATACAGCGTGCCCCAGGAGATCGTTTCGGTGATGCCGAGGGTCCAGACCAGCTGGCGTGGCGAGATGGCGCGTGGGCCGGGTGGGGCGTCTTGTCGTGTCATGGCGCGCCTGGACGCGGTATGTACCGCCGCGCGGTGGCCGCCGTGAGGAGGCGGATGGCGCGCTGGGCGGCGAGGGGGGAGCGGGAATTGTAGCGGGCATCCAGGCGCAATGCCCGCCTTGCGTCACATGGCCCGGCGGCTATTGCTTGCCCGTGGGCGGCCCTTTGAGCTCCACCATGTTGCCGTCCGGGTCGTGCACGTAGATCGACGGGCCTTTGCCTTCGGCGCCGAAGCGCATCTCCACCGGACCCGGTTCCACGCCGTGCGCGCGCAAGTGGGCGCCGATCGCATCGGCATCGAACGGATCGAGGCGCAGGCAGAAGTGGTCGAGGTTGCGGCCCTGCCTGCCCGGCCCGGCGCCGCCGGCAAGGCCCAGCGGGCCGTCCAACGCTACCAGGTCGATCAGCCCGCCGCCCGCGCGTAACTGGATCAGGCCGAATTGCGCCTGCACGCGTTCGACGCTGCAGCCAAGCACGTCCACATAGAAGCGCATGAGCGCCGTCACGTCGCCGGTACGCAGGACAAGGTGATCGATGCCGAGGATGCGGAACATGGCCAAAACTCCCTGCGCGCCCAGCGCTCAGATATCCGGAATCAGCCGCTTGCCCAGGCTGACCGCCTCGTCCTGCGCGTACCCGAGACTGCGGTAGAAGTCGATGACCTTGCTGTTGCCAGTGCGCACCAGCAGGTTGATCTTGGGGCAGCCGCGCTCGATCAGCAACTGCTCGGCGTGTGCCATCAGGCGGCGGCCGTAGTCGCGGCGCTGGTGATCCGGGTGCACCGCCAGGTAGTAGACCCAGCCGCGATGGCCGTCAAAGCCGACCATGGCCGATGCCACCGGGTGGCCCTCCACTTCGCCCACCAGGAACAGCTCGGGCTGCTCGGTCAGCTTGCGGGCAATGTCCTTCTTCGGGTCATTCCACGGCCGGGTCAGGCCGCAGGCTTGCCAGAGATCGATGATGGCGGCTTCGTCGGCGGGCAGGTAAGGGCGGATCTGCATGCGGATTGATGCGCCGCGGCATGCGGCGGCAATGTTAAGTCCTTGACAGTGTAGCCGCCAAACCTGTGCCAGAATCGTTGCTCAATGTTTGTTCAATCGTTGTTCATCACAAACAAAACAAGCAGGATCAGCCTGCACGGAGACCCCACAATGAGCGAAACGACCACGCACGCCCGCGCCACCTTCAGCCACATGGAACAAGGCACGCGCGAGGACTGGGCGGCGATATCCGCCGAGTTCATGCCCTTTGCGCAGGCGCTGGCCGACCGCGTGCTCGATCACCTGCGACTGCTCGACGGCGACTGCGGCGGCTTTCCCATCGACCGCCTGACCCACTGCCTGCAGACCGCCACCCTGGCCCACCGCGACGGGCGCGACGAGGAGTACGTGGTATGCGCGCTGCTGCACGATATCGGCGACACGCTCGGCAGCTTCAACCATCCCGACATCGCCGCCGCCATCCTCAAGCCCTTCGTCAGCCCGGAGAACCTGTGGATGGTGGAGAAGCACGGTGTGTTCCAGGGCTACTACTTCTTCCATCACCTGGGTCTGGACCGCAACCTGCGCGAGCAATTCCGCGACCAGCCCGCGCTGTTCGAGCGCACCGCGGAGTTCTGCGCCAAGTACGACGGCGCGGCCTTCATGCAGGACTACGACACGCTGCCGCTGTCCTTCTTCGAGCCCATGGTGCGGCGCGTGTTCGCGCGTCCGCGCAACTCGATGTACGTGAAGGAGAACGAGAGTACGCTGGCGCAGCCGGCCTGAACCTGGCCGCCATAGGTTGACTGCAAGGAAGTTGAATTTCTGTCTTGACGGAAATTTCCGAACAGATAAACTGTGAGGCATGGAACTTCAACCAGTCGCACAACGCTTCGTCCTGCACTGGGGCGAAATGGGCTCCAGGTGGGGCGTCAATCGCACCGTCGCGCAGATTCACGCCCTGCTGTTCCTTGCCGAGCATCCGCTGCCGGCCGAGGAAATCGCCGACACGCTCAACGTCGCACGCTCCAACGTCAGCAACAGCCTGAAGGAGTTGCAGAACTGGAAGCTGATCCGCACCGTGCACATGATGGGCGACCGGCGCGATCACTTCGAGACCATCACCGATGTGTGGGACCTGTTCCGCACCGTGGTACGCGAGCGCAAGCAGCGCGAGTTCGATCCCACCATCGATGCCTTGCACGAATGCGTGAACAATCCCGCGTTCGCCAGGGAGAGCAAGGAAGTGCAAAAGCGCATCATCGCCACCTTGCAGCTGATGGAAACGCTGGGCAGCTGGGGCGACGAAATGCTGCGCCTGTCGCCCGATACCCTGGTCAAGGTGATGAAGCTCGGCGCGCGTATCCAGAAACTGGTACGTGGCGACCAGCGCGCCCGCGAAGCCGGCAAGTAACACAGGCATGCACAGGCATGAAAAGCAGGCCGCCGCAGTGGCCGCTTTTTTTGACCGGGCATTTCTCTTAAGACAGAAATTAATGTAAATAAGGATGCTTGAGATGGACCCCACCAGCGGCACGCTCTACACCGTCATCCTCAACCTGCTGATCGTGCAGGGATTGATGGGTGCCTTCGATACCGTCTGGCATCACGAACTGCGCTGCGCCTTGCCCCAGCAGCACAACGCCGCGCCGGAGCTGCGCCTGCACGCGATCCGGGCGGTGCTGTACGGCGTGCTGTTTGGCGGCCTGGCCTGGTTTGCCTGGGGTGGCGCCTGGCTGGTGCCGCTATGGGCCATCGTTGCCATCGAGATCCTGCTCACGCTGCGTGACTTCGTGGTGGAAGACCAGACCCGCAGCCTGCCGCCGAGCGAGCGGGTGACGCATACCGTGCTGGCCATCAACGGTGGTGTGATCTTCGGCCTGCTGGCCTGGCATTCGCAAGCCTGGTGGAAACTGCCCTCGGGCCTGCACTTCCATCCGCAAGGCTGGCAAAGCTGGGTGCTGAGCGTGTTCGCGCTCGGCGTGGCCGCCTCTGGCGTGCGCGATGCGTTCGCAAGCCGCTCGCTGGCGGCCCGCGCTGGTGCTACGCCGTCGTTCGATTTCGCCGGCGCTGATCCCTCGCGGCGCGCGCAGTCGTTCCTGCTGACCGGCGGCACCGGCTTTATCGGGCAGGCGCTGGTGCGCTCGCTGCTGGCCGATGGCCATCGGGTGACGATCTGGGCGCGCAACCCGCGCGTGGCTGCCCAGTTGTTCGACGGCCGCGCCGCATGCGTCGGCTCGCTGGCGCAGATCGATCCGGCCGTGCGCTTCGACGTGGTGATCAACCTTGCCGGCGCGCCCATCCTTGGCCCGCGCTGGTCCGCCGCACGCAAGCGCAGCCTGGTGGAAAGCCGCGTGGGCACCACGCGCGCGCTGGCAGCGTGGCTGGCCGCCGCAGCGTACCGGCCGCGCCTGATGATCAATGGCTCGGCGGTGGGCTTCTACGGCATCCAGGGTGACGACGACCTGAGCCAGCGGACGGAGGCCAGCGCGCCGCAAGACATCTTTGCCTCGCAGTTGTGCCAGCAGTGGGAGGACGCGGCCCGCGCGGTGACGCCGCTCGGCATCCCGCTAGCCATCCTGCGCCTCGGCGTGGTCTATGGCCATCAAGGCGCGCTGCCCGCCATGCTGATGCCGGTGTGGCTCGGCGTTGGCGGTCCGATGGGCAGCGGCCGGCAAGCGCAGAGCTGGGTACACATCCACGACGTGCTCGGCGTGATCGCCTGGCTCTGCCGGGGCGACGCCGCGCAAGCCGCCCCGGCGGCTGTCGCCACCTATAACCTGGTCGCGCCAGATAACCCGAGCCAGGCCGGGTTTGTGCGCGCGGCTGCTGCGCTGCTGCGCCGGCCCGCCTTCATGCCCACGCCCGCATGGCCGATGCGGCTGGCGCTGGGCGAGCAGGCCACGCTGCTGCTCGACGGGCTGCGCGTGGCGCCGGCGCGCCTGCAGCACGAGGGCTATGCCTTTCGCTTCCCGACCCTGCAACTGGCGCTGGAGGACCTGCTCGGCAACGGGCGGGCACGTCGATGAACACGTTAGCCGCGCAGGGCACGCACGCCGGCCCGCAAAGCCTGTACGGGACCATGCTGGGTGCCGCCCTTGCCAGCCTGCCGCCGGTGCTGCAGCGCGTGCATCGTGCCGAGGGCGTGCACCTGCGCGGCACGCTGAGAGTGCGCTGGAGCGCGCGGCGCTGGCTGCGCGCGCTGATGCGGCTGTCGGCGTTGCCCCGGCCCACGGTGGCGGCGGCGACCCTTGTGACCATCTCACCGGAGCCCGCCGGCGAGCGCTGGCACCGCAGCATCGGCGGGCACACCGTGGCGAGCCGCATGCGGCTCGCGCGGGCCGGGCAGGTGACGGAACGCATGGGGCCGCTGGCAATCGTGCTGGCAACGCGTGTCGATGGCACCGGCCGGCTGTGGCAGGCCAGCCGTGGCGTCAGCCTGTTCGGCCTGACCGTGCCGTGGCTGCACGTGCTGGCCAGCGAACGCGCACGGGATGCGCACAGCTATCGCTGCGATGTGCGCATTTGGGCGCCGCGCCTGGGCTACCTGCTGCGCTACGACGGCGTGCTGACCATCCGCGAACCTGAATCTGAACCCGAGACTTACCTGGAGAATGTGGCATGAGGTCCAACCCTACCATCGGGCACAGCGCGTGCGCCAGCCTGCCCCGCGTACCGGCGTGGATGCCCGCCGTACTGCGGCTGGCAGCCGTCTATAACCTGCTCTATGCGATTGCGCTGAGCCTGTGGCCGTCGCAGATCTTCGACTGGCTGGGCATGCCGGCCACGCCCGATGCCATGATCCGCTGCATCGGCATGATGGTGGGCGTCTACGCGCTGGGCTACTGGATCGCGGCGCAGGACATGCTGCGCTACTGGCCTCTGGTGGTGGTGGGACTCGTCGGCAAGACGCTGGGGCCGCTGGGTTTCCTGCATGGCGCGCTGACCGGCGTGTTCGCATGGCGCAGCGGCTTGTTCGTGCTGTGCAGCGACCTGATCTGGTGGGTGCCGTTCTGGGGGATGACGCTGTTCGCGTTGAAGCATCGGGACGGCTGATATCGCCGCGTCAGCAGTGTCTTTACCCCTGCCTTCGCGCAATCCCCAAGCAAAAGCAGAAATTTCCTACTCTTTTATCGCGCCATGTTGGGTATAGATTGAGGCACCCCGAATGTAACCTATAGGAGGTGCACTGATATGGCGCTGCCCAACACGCCCTTTCGCCCATGCGGGCACGTTCTGCACACCCGGCCAGCGCTGTTCGTGCTGATCAACTACGCGCCAGGTGAAGGCCAGCCGGACTGGTGCAACGCCTCATGCGAGTTCGTGGAGGAGGGCAATGCCGATGCCGGCTCGGCACTGGCCGTCCATATCTCGCCCTTTGACGCACTGCTGAACGCGGCGTTCGTGTCTAGCCCGGGCAAGCCATATCACGTCGTGCATGCGGCGGCATTCGATCCCCGGACCTTGATCCGGGACAGCGGCGGAAAGCTCCATATCAACCTGCACTGCGGCTGGGCTGCGAGCGACGGCCGGATCGTGGTCCGGCGCAAAGGGGCGCTCGCCAGCGTTTGCATGGTGCAGACCGACGAGATCCCGCCAGCGCAGCGCGATGCCATCGAACTCGAGATCGACCAGCAAGGCATTGCCAGGTACGAACGCCTGCGCGAACACGCCGGGCTGTTCGCGCACGCGGATTCGCATAGCCTGATCGAAACGTGGACGGAACAGCAACGGCATCAGGCGGTGGCGCTGGCCATACAGCGCATGCCGGGAACGGTCTGCGTGGGCGCGCAGATCAACCAGGTCGCCCTCTACGACCCCGAAGCCGCGCAATGGCACTTCGTGCCCATCGAGGTTTTCTTCGACAAGCCGGAACGCAAGGCGGTTGCCTGAACGGTTGGCTTCAGGCCGGCTATCGAGTTTCAGCAAGAACACGCTATCAGAGAGGTCTTCTTATGATGCATTTGCGATGTGCGCTTCGCGATGGGGATCGCACCAGTAACAACGGCATGCTGATGGGCACCGGAGAGATGACGCACGACGGCGCGCGGGTTGGCGTCGAAGGGGACTTTGCCACCTGCCCGGTGTGCAAGAGCGGCGGCACCGTCACCAATGATTGCTACCCGGCGTTCAGCCTGACGGACAAGCAGATCCTGGTGGAAGGCGCCCGCGTCAACTGCAAATGTGCCGTCAAGCCGATTGTCATTGCCTCGCAGAACACCTTCACCATTGAGGTGACCCGTGGCGGTCACACGCATTTGCCGGCGGATAGCGCTGCCGCCGCGCCGGTGGAGGCGTCGAACAAAATGGTGGCGGCGGTGCCCAGGGAAACGTCTGAAAACGATCCCACGCTGATCTGCCAGAACATGAGCAACGCGGAGTTCCACGCCACGATGAACCGGCTGCGCGACAAGGCTGTGCGGCTGCTGGCTGACCGTCTGGTCGAACTGGACCGGTGGAATCGGGCGGATCAGGACAAGGTCAGGCTTTGGTTTGGCAATGCAAGGGACGATACGCGCGAGACATTGCGTGATGGGTTGACCCGGATGCGGGAGATCATGCGCGGGCTGACCGGTGGGAACTATGAGCGCTATACGATGGAAGGGCTTGCGCGGGTTGGGTGCGTGCCGCGGGCGAAGGATGGGGAGATTCCAGCGGCAGCCTCCATCTGCAAGCCGGACGGGACGTATTCAATTTTTATTGGACACCTTTTCTGCACGATGCCGGATGAAGCTAATCGAAATAATGTTACTCCATCGGCGAACGATTCCAAACTAACGACTTTGATTCATGAGGTGTCGCATTTTCCATCTGCAATGAATACGGAGGATTCATGGAGCAATATCAAGTGGGCACAAAAGCAGGCTGCTCGCGATAAGTTCTGCCTGAATAATGCGGATAGTATCGCTGCCTACGTTGCAAACATTCCAAATTGGGATGGATTGACGCCGGTGTGGAGGCCATAGTGAAAAAGCTACTCGTTGCGACTATATTCTTGTTCTCGCTTCCCACAATGGGGTGCACCTTGGGGTATGTTGACTACGAGCCCGTGTTTTCAAATGGTCGATCTGATCTATCGGCAAGTGAGGTCATGCGTCTGGCAAATTGGCGGGCACAACTTAGGCTGTGGCTCCCGAGTGGAGGGAAGTATCTGGTCTATGTTCGCCAGAATGCGCGCGTAGGTGTGTCAGCCAAGCTGGCCGAGCAGAGGCGAAAGAACCTATTGTCTACGCTTTCGAATATGGGTATCGACAAGGTGGACATTGAGGAATCAGCTGTCCGTAGATTCAGCGACGGCCTGAGCCCAGGTCCGGAACTGCGCCACCTCACCAATGTTGCGGAGATTTCAATCATCCCGCGCTGCCCCCATCCGTGCTGTCCTGGACCCAAACCAATGGATGCGAAACAGGCTGATCGGGGGGATCATGACCAACCGAAATAGACCAGGATCGGCGAGTTCGCATCGGCGGTGGGCCGGATGCGCGATGCTGGCGATGTGCCTGTCGAATAGCGTGGCCTTCGCTTGCAGTCCACGCGTGAAGGGAGTGGACCTTCAGTTCCCGAAGAATGGACACACGCTGAATGCCAGTGCGGCACTCAAGCTTGGGACCTGGCTCGCGGACCTGCGGGTTCACTACCCGAACTACGACTATTTCTTCATTGCGGCATATCTGGTCGGTGGCGATACAGGTGGGCGGCGACTTGTCAGCGCGCGTGCCGAGGCAGTTCGTCACTTTCTTGTCGGCCGGGGATTCAATCCCACAAGGATTCATACCAGCGCACAGGCAACGTTTCTGGATGATCCCGCAATGGGGGAGTCAGGTCGCGCGGTAGAGGTCGATTTTCTTCCTGCATGCCCACATGTCTGTTGCGACCTGCCTACTCATAGGGTGAAGTTCACCGGGCTGCCGATGCCAGAGGATACCGGCGTCGTCCACCAGTAAGGGCTGAGTTTTGCCGTCAGCGGACGAAGAGGTCGATCAATGCGATTCAGGCGCCGTGGGATGGGGGATACTGCATTCCGTACAACGGGATATGTAGTGCCATCTTGCTGTGCGAAGTAAGAATTGGCTCCGCCAGCGGCTACGCCGGAAACAAAAAACCCCACATTTCAGAAAAATGTGGGGTCCGTCCGCAAGCGGAGCGCCCCTTCGCGGCGGCGCTCCGTTCAACCTGAAACTCAAGCCACCCGCTGCGCCGTCTCCGGATGCCGGAATTGCTCAAGCAGCGCCGTCCAGCGCGTACGCACTTTCGCCAGGTTGTCGTCCTTGACGTGCCCGAAGCCGCGAATGTCGTCGGGCAGGCTGGCCAGCGTGATCGCGGTCGCGTGATTGGCTGCGCTCAAACCACGCGTCAGCTCCTCCAGCAACGCACGATACTCGCCGATCAGGGCGCGCTCGGTGCGGCGCTCGGCGGTCCTGCCGAACACATCGAACACGCCGCCGCGCAGGCCTTTGAGCTTGGCCAGCACGCCGAAGAGCTTCATGGTGGAGGGACCGAAGCGGCGCTTCACAAGATGCCCCTTCTCGTCGCGCTTGGCCATCAGCGGTGGCGCCAGCCAGAAATTGAGCTGGTAGTCGCGCCCGGGCTCGCCTTCGAACTGGTTGCGCAGCTTGTCGAGGAAGATCGGATCGGTATAAAGGCGCGCGACTTCATACTCGTCCTTGTAGGCCATCAGCTTGGACAGGTTGCGTGCCGCCGCTTCGGTCAGCGGCAGCGGCTTGCCATTGCCAACCAGTGCGCTTTCCGCCGCGCGCACACGGCTCACCGTGTCGCGGAAGGTTTGCGCGTAAGCGGCATCCTGATAAGCAGTCAGGTGCTCGGCGCGGTGCGCGATCAGCTTTTCCAGCAGGGCGCCGGAGGAGGTGGGCAGCTTGACCACTTCCGCGCCTTCGGCGGTGTTGCGCAGCTTGCCGGTGAGCGACAGCACATGCTCCGGGTCGTGCGCCATGTGGCGGCCCCAGTCGAAGGCGGCCTTGTTTTTTTCCACCGCCGTGCCGTTGAGCTCGATGGCGCGCACCAGCGCGTCCAGCGATAGCGGCAGCCAGCCCTTTTGCCAGGCGTAGCCCAGCACCAGCGGGTTGGTGAAGATGGCGTCGCCGATCAGCGCCACGGCCAGGCCGCTGGCGTTGATGAAGTCGCATGCCTCGCCCACGGCATTGCGCACATCCTGTTCCGCCGACAGGCCGGGGAACTGCCACTTGGGATTCTTGATGAACTCGGCGGTGGGCGTCTGTGCCGTGTTGACGATGGCGCGCGTGCGTCCTACCTGGGTCTTGGAGATGACATCGTCGATGGCGCTGACGATGGCGTCGCAGCCAATCACCAGGTCCGCTTCGCCCATGGCGATGCGGGTGGCGTGGAGCTGGTCCGGGTGCGCGGCAATCTGCACGTGCGAGAGCACCGCGCCGCCCTTTTGCGCCAGGCCGGCCATGTCGAGCACGGTTACGCCCTTGTTTTCCAGGTGCGCGGCCATGCCGAGCAGGCCGCCGATGGTGACCACGCCGGTGCCGCCCACGCCCGTGACCAGCACGCCGTAGGGATGCTCAAGGCCGGGCAGCGCCGGTTGCGGCAAGGCGGGCAGGTTGTCCATCGACACGCCGTGGCGCTCGGGCTTCTTCACCTGCGCGCCTTCGGCCGTGACGAAGCTCGGGCAGAAGCCGTTGACGCACGAGAAGTCCTTGTTGCAGGACGACTGGTTGATCTGCCGCTTGGTGCCAAGCTCCGTTTCCAGTGGCTCCACCGACAGGCAGTTCGACTTCACCGAGCAGTCGCCGCAGCCTTCGCAGACCGCGTCGTTGATGAAGGCGCGCTTGGCCGGATCGGGGTAGGTGCCGCGCTTGCGGCGCCGGCGCTTTTCGGTGGCGCAGGTCTGGTCGTAGATCAGGATGGTGGCGCCGGGCACCTCGCGCAGCTCGCGCTGGATCCTGTCGAGCTCGTCGCGGTGGTGCACTTCCACGCCTTGCGGCAGCTTGATGGCGGCGCTGTATTTCTCCGGCTCGTCGGTGACGACGACGATTTTCCTGGCGCCCTCGGCCGCAACCTGGTTGGCCACGTCCTGCACCGACAGCTTGCCGTCGATCGGCTGGCCGCCGGTCATGGCGACTGCGTCGTTGTAGAGGATCTTGTAGGTGATGTTGACGCCTGCCGCGATCGATGCGCGAATCGCCAGCAGGCCGGAGTGGAAATAGGTGCCGTCGCCCAGGTTGGCGAACACATGCTTGTCGCCGGCGAAGGGCGCCTGCCCGATCCATGCCACGCCTTCGCCGCCCATCTGGCTGAAGGTGCTGGTGCTGCGGTCCATCCACACCGTCATGTAGTGGCAGCCGATGCCGGCCAGCGCGCGCGAGCCTTCGGGCACGTTGGTGGAGGTGTTGTGCGGGCAGCCCGAACAGAACCAGGGCTTGCGCTCGGCCGCCACGCGTGGCACGGCCATGGCTTTTTCCTTGGCCTCGATCACCGCGATGCGCGCGGCGATGCGCGCGCGCACGTCGGCGGGCAACTCGAACTTGTCGAGCCGCGTGGCGATGGCGCGGGCAATGATGGCGGGCGACAGTTCATAGTGCGCCGGCAGCAGCCAGTTGCTCTGCGGGATCGACCATTCGCCGCCTGCGTTGTCTTTTTCGTCGAACTTGCCGTAGACCTTGGGGCGCACGTCGTCGCGCCAGTTGTAGAGCTCTTCCTTGAGCGCGTACTCCATGATCTGGCGCTTTTCTTCGACCACCAGGATTTCCTGCAAGCCTTCGGCAAAGGCGCGCGCGCCGTGCGCTTCCAGCGGCCACACGCAGCCCACCTTGTACAGGCGGATGCCGATGCGTGCGCAGGTCTCATCGTCCAGGCCCAGGTTGGCCAGCGCCTGGCGCGTGTCGAGATAAGCCTTGCCGCCGGTCATGATGCCGAAGCGCGCATGCGGCGAATCGATCTCAATGCGGTCGATCTTGTTGGCGCGCACATAGGCCAGGCCGGCGTACCACTTGTAGTCGAGCAGGCGCGCTTCCTGTTCCAGCGGCGGATCGGGCCAGCGGATGTTCAGGCCGCCCGGCGGCAGGATGAAATCCTGCGGCAGCACGATCTCCACGCGATGCGGATCCAGCTCCACCGATGCCGATGACTCCACCACATCGGTCACGCATTTCATCGACACCCACAGGCCGGAGTAGCGGCTCATGGCCCAGGCATGCAAGCCGTAGTCGAGATACTCCTGCACGTTCGAGGGATAGAGCACCGGCAGGCCGCAGGCCTTGAAGATGTGCTCGGACTGGTGCGCCAGCGTGGACGATTTGGCGGCGTGGTCGTCGCCCGCCAGCACCAGCACGCCGCCGTGCCTGGAGGAGCCGGCCGAGTTGGCGTGCTTGAAGACGTCGCTCGTGCGGTCCACGCCCGGGCCCTTGCCGTACCACATGCCGAACACGCCTTCGAACCTGGCGTCCGGATACATGTTCACCTGCTGCGAGCCCCATACCGAGGTGGCAGCCAGGTCTTCATTCAATCCCGCCCGGAACACGATGTCGTGCGCGGCCAGATGCTGCTTGGCCTTCCATAGCGACTGGTCCAGCGCGCCTAGCGGCGAGCCGCGGTAGCCAGAGATAAAGCCGGCCGTGTTCAGGCCGGCGGCGCGGTCGCGCTCGCGCTGCAGCATCGGCAGGCGTACCAGCGCCTGCGTGCCGCTGATATAAACGCGGCCACGCTCCAGCGTGTATTTGTCTTCCAGGGAAACGTTTGCGAGCGCGCGGCGGATGGCGTCGCTGACCGGAGGGGTCAGGGGGGCATTCATAGGTGCTCCTCTATGGGACATGCAGTCGGGATCACCGACTCACTTCAGTTGTGGGTGACCGCGCGCCGCCTCTTGTGAAGGCGGAGAACGGCCGTGTCTCGTTGCCGCATGGTAGCACCGCCCCCAAGGGGGCGGCACCTTGCGACGCAGCAAAAAGCGCGCCCGCCACAGGCGTGCTTTCCCGAATGGACACGCTTCGCGTGTACACTGCGTTGCAAACAGGTTTACGCAACAAACGGGCAGATGCGGACCGTGCGCCATATCTTCAGGGATTGTGCCCCGGTGCAACCCGCCCCATCCGAGGCCGACCGGCCTCCAGGACCCAACATGACTATTTCCTCCCGCCAGGGCACCGCGACCCTGGCTGTGCTGATCGACGCCGACAATGCGGCGCCCGCCATCGTCGAAGGCCTGCTGGCCGAAGTCGCCAAGTACGGCGTAGCCGCCGTCAAGCGCATCTACGGCGACTGGACCAAGCCCAACCTGGCTGGCTGGAAGGAGCGCCTGCTGTCGCACTCCATCCAGCCGATCCAGCAGTTCCGCTACACGGTCGGCAAGAACGCCACCGACAGCGCGATGATCATCGACGCGATGGACCTGCTGTACACGGGCCGCTTCGACGGCTTCTGCATCGTCTCCAGCGACAGCGATTTCACCCGCCTGGCCTCGCGCATCCGCGAGCAGGGCCTGACCGTGTACGGCTTTGGCGAACGCAAGACGCCCAAGCCCTTCGTCACGGCCTGCGACAAGTTCATCTTTGCCGACGTGCTGCGCAGCGACGCCGACACCGACACCGATACGGAAGCCGACGGCGCCGCCGCGCCCGCGCGCAAGCGCAACAGCGGCGAGCTGCGACAGGATTCGCGCCTGGTGCGCCTGCTGCAAAGCGCCTCGCAAGCGGTCTCCGACGAAGACGGCTGGGCCACGCTCGGCGGCATGGGCAACCACATCGCCAAGCAGGCACCCGAGTTCGACTCGCGCAACTACGGCTACGGCAAGCTCTCCGAGCTGGTAGCTGCGACGGGCCTGTTCGAAGTCGAGACCCGCAACGGCAACAACAACAAGACGCTGTGGGTGCGCCTGAAGCGCCGTTCGAAGTCTGGCGAAGGCGAGCCCCGCCAAGGCGACGAGCGCCAGCCCGAGAACCGCCAGGGCGAGAGCCGCCAGGGCGAGAATCGCCAGCCCGAGAACCGCCAAGGCGAGAATCGCCAGCCCGAGAACCGCCAGGGCGAGAGCCGCCAGGGCGAGAGCCGCCAGGGCGAGAATCGCCAGCCCGAGAACCGCCAGGGCGAGAACCGCCAGGGCGAGAACCGCCAGGGCGAGAACCGCCAGGGCGAGAACCGCCAGGGCGAGAACGCCCAGGCAGAAAGCCCTCAGGCTGAGAACCGCGAGAACCGTGACAACCGCGAGCGGCGCGAGAATCGCCGCAACAAGCGGCGTGGTGGCGATCGCCAGCCTTTCCCGCAGCAACAAGGCTCGCGGCCGGAGCGTGCGCAGCAGGCCGCACTGCCTGTGCAGCCCGCGCCGGTGCCCGAATTTGCAGCTCCCGCCCCCGCTCCCGTCAGCGAAACCGCCCCGTCGTTCGTGGTCGATCCGATGGACGTGCTGGAGCGCGTGGAGCAGGCTTACAACGGCGCCGAGTCCGAGGACGAGCGGGACGACGCCGATGCTGGCGAAAACGGCGAATCGAACGGTGGCCGCCGCCGCAAGCCGCCCAAGCCCGAGGTCACGCTGAGCGAGATTCCGTGGCCGATCGACAGCTCGATCTTTGTGGCACCGTCGTCCACCGTGGTGGCGGCGGTCGTCGAAGCCGTCGAAGTCATCGAGATTGTCGAGGTGGCGCCGGTCGTGGAAGCGGTCGAGGTTGCCGAGGTCTTCGAAGCCGCTCCGGTTGTGGAAATCGCCGAGGTGGTCGAGGTTGCCGAGCCGGTCGAGCCCGTGGTTGAGGTCAAGGCGAAAGCCAAGGCCCCGGCCCGTGCGAAAAAGACGGCTGCACCCGCCAAGAAGGCTGCCGCACCTGCCAAAAAGGCAGACGCACCCGCCAAGAAAGCGGAAGCACCAGCCAAAAAGACCGCTGTAGCCGCCAAGAAGGCTGCTGCGCCGGCCAAGAAGGCCGCCGCTCCCGCCAAAAAGGCTGCGCCTGCAGCCAAGAAGGCAGCCGCCGCCGCGCCGGCCAAGCGCGCACCGAAGAAGACGGCGAAGGCTGCTGAATAAGCCACACTCGCCAGAACGTAAAACGGCGCCGCAAGGCGCCGTTTTGCATTTCAGCAGCTTGTGCCGCCAGCCGCATGATTAGCGTACCAGCTGGTTGATCTCGATGATCGGCATCAGCACCGCCAGCACGATCAGCAGCACCACCACGCCCATGCTGAGGATCAGCAGCGGCTCGAGCAGGCTGGTGAGGAACAGCGTGCGGCGCTCCAGCTCCGCGCCTTCGCCCTGCGCCGCGCGCTCCAGCATGATCGGCAGGTTGCCGGTGGCTTCGCCGGAGCGTATCAAATGCACCAGCACGGAAGGAAACTGGTTCTGCGCGGCCAGTGCGCGCGCCAGCGAGGCGCCTTCGCGCACCCGCGTGGTGGCGTCATCCACATTGGCCTTGAGCGCTTCGTTGGTCAGTGTTTCCCCGGCTGCCTGCAGGCTGCGCAGGATGGGCACGCCAGCGGAAACCAGGATGGCGAGCGTGCTGGCGAAGCGTGCGGTGTTATAGCCCCGGATCAGCTTGCCGACCAGCGGCGCGGTCAGCAGCCAGCGGTGCCATTCCAGGCGCACACCGGGCTGGCGCAGCAGGCTGCGTATGCCCAGGCTCACCGCCACGATGAACGCCAGCGCGGCCCACCACCAGTTGCGCACGAAATCCGACAGCGCCAGCATGATGATGGTCAGCGTCGGCAGCTTCTGCTTGGTGTTGGCGAAGACGCTCACCACCTGCGGCACCACATAGGACAGCAGGAAGATCACGATGGCGAACGCCACCACGGTGACGATGGCGGGGTAGGTAAAGGCCAGCCGGATCTTGGCGGTGAGCGAATTGCGCGTCTCGATATAGTCCGCCAGCTTTTCCAGCACCAGGCCGAGGTGGCCCGAGTGCTCGCCGGCTGAAACCAGCGCGCGGTAGATATCCGGAAAATCGCGCGGATGGTGCAACAGCGCCACCGATAGCGAGCTGCCGCCGACGACATCCGCACGGATGCCGGCCAGCAGCTCGTGCACATAGCTGCGCTCGGCCTGGTCGGCCAGCGCCGCCAGTGCTTCGTCCAGTGGCAGGCCAGCCACGATCAGGCTGGCGAGCTGGCGCGTGAACAGCGCCTGCTCTTGCGTGGAGAGCCGGCGCACGAAGGCAGCGGTGCTGCTTTTCTGCACGCCGCCGACGCCTGCCAGCGGATCCACATTGAGCGGTGTCAGGCCGCGCGCGCGTAACTGGCCGCGGGCCTGCTTGGGGCTGTCGGCTTCGATGACGCCGCGATCGGTCTTGCCGGCGGCGTCGACGGCCTCGTAACGATAGGCTGGCATGTCTGCGGGCTCGCCCTTAGTCGCGCGTGACGCGCAAGACTTCTTCCAGCGCGGTCGCGCCCGAGTCGATCCAGCGCTGCGCATCGCGGCGCATGGTGTGCATGCCGCGCTCCAGGGCCACCTTCTTGATCTCGGATTCGGCCGACTGGCGGTGGATCATCGTGCGGATTTCGTCATCCACGCTGAGCAGCTCGTATACGCCCATGCGCCCCTGGTAGCCCGAGTGGCCGCATTTGTCGCAGCCCACCGCATGCCACACGCGTTGCAGCGGTTTGCCTTGCGCCAGCAGCACGTCGGCTTCGTCGGGTGTGACTTCGATCACTTCCTCGCGCTTGCAGTGCTGGCACAGCCGGCGTACCAGCCGCTGCGCCAGCACGCCGAGCAGCGACGAGGACAGCAGGAAGGGCTCGATGCCCATGTCGACCAGCCGCGTCACCGCCGAAGCCGAGTCATTGGTGTGCAGCGTGGCCAGCACCAGGTGGCCCGTCAGCGAGGCTTGCACCGCGATCTGCGCGGTTTCCAGGTCGCGGATTTCGCCGATCATCACCACGTCCGGATCCTGGCGCAGGATGGCCCGCAGCGCCTTGCCGAAAGTCATGTCGATGCGCGGGTTGACCTGGGTCTGGCCAATGCCGTCGAGGTCGTACTCGATCGGGTCTTCCACCGTCATGATGTTGGTGGTGCGCGCATCGAGCCGCGACAGCGCGGCGTACAGCGTGGTGGTTTTGCCCGAGCCGGTCGGCCCGGTCACCAGCACGATGCCGTGCGGCTGGCGGATCAGGTGATCGAAGCCGCCCAGCGTGCCCGGCGCCATGCCGAGCTTGGCGAGATCGAGGCGGCCGGCCTCCTTGTCGAGCAGGCGCAGCACCGCGCGCTCGCCGTGGCCGGTGGGCAGCGTGGAGACGCGCACGTCCACGGGACGCCCGCCCACGCGCAGCGTGATGCGGCCGTCCTGGGGCAGGCGTTTTTCCGCGATGTCGAGCTGCGCCATGATCTTGATGCGCGAGATCAGCGCGCCGTGCAGCGCCTTCTTCGGGCGCACCACGTCGCGCAGCGTGCCGTCCACGCGAAAGCGCACTACCGAGGATGACTCGAACGGCTCGATGTGGATATCGGAGGCGCCTTCGCGCGCGGCCTGGGTGAGCAGCGCGTTGATCATGCGGATGATGGGGGCGTCGTCCTCGGACTCCAGCAGGTCTTCCACGGCGGGAATGTCCTGCATCAGCCGCGACAGGTCGACTTCGCCCTCGACCTCGCCAACCACCTGCGCGGCGCTGCCGCTGTCCTGGCGGTTGTAGGCCTCGGACATGGCGAGCTCCAGCGCCTCGGGCTCCAGCACGCGCAGGCGCAGCGGCCCGTGCACGCGCGCCACTTCGGCCAGCGCTGCGGGCGAGGTGGCGCGGCTGACCCACACCTCCAGGCCGTCGGCGTGCTGGTGCGCGATCAGCAGGCGGGCCTCGCGCGCGAAGCCGTAGGTGACGAGGCGCGCGGCGATGGTCGACGGCGGGTCCAGTGGCTCGAGCGGCTCGTCGGGCATGGCGGCGGGGGCGATGCTTGTGGCCATGGCGAGTCTCAGTTCACCGGGCGCACGGCGTCCACCGTGGCGTTGCCTAGATTGACGCCCGGCGGCAGCGGCGTGCCGTTGGCCGCGGGCGCCTGGGCTTGCGGCTGCCTTTGCTGCTGCTGCTGCTGCTGCGATTGCGGCAGCGTCTGCTCCAGCGGCAGCGGACCCGGCACCGGCCCGCGCGAGCGCGGGTCGACGAACGGTGCCATGGGCGCGTCCGCCGGCGGCAGGATCGGCGTATTGCCGTCGCGCACCATGATATTGGGCGAGGCGAAGCCCTGCTGCAGGCCGCGCATATAGTCGTAGCGGTCCTGCGTCAGGCGGTCGGTGGCGCCGGCGGTGCGCATCACGTACGGGCGCAGGAACACCAGCAGGTTGGTCTTGCCGCGGTTCTTGTTTTCGTAGCGGAACAGCCCGCCGATCCATGGCAGGTCGCCCAGCCCCGGCACCTTCTGCACGCCGTCGCCGTAAGTGTCCTCGATCAGGCCGCCCAGCACGATGATCTGGCCGTCGTCCACCAGTACGTTGGTCTCGATCGAGCGCACATTGGTGGTCGGGCCCTGGGTCAGGGCAGCAGTGCCCTGCACCACGGATGACGATTCCTGGTAGATCTGCATCTTCACCAGGCCGCCATCGGTGATCTGCGGCTTGACCCGCAGCGTGATGCCGACGTCCTTGCGGTCGAAGGTCTGGAATGGCGTGACCGACGCTGAACTGCCGGTCTGCGCGTAGGAGCCGGTGGTGACCGGGATATTCTGCCCGATCAGGATCTTGGCTTCCTCGTTCTCCAGCGTGATCAGGTTGGGCGTGGACAGCAGGTTGACGCTGCCGTCGGCGCCAAGCGCGTGCAGCAGCGCGCCCAGGCCCATCGCCCGGTTGACGATGCCCAGGTTCAGGCCGGCCAGGTCGGGCACCAGGCCCGAGACGGACGGAATGGCGGCGGAGCCGTTCGCGTTGATCGCGGCGGCAGCGCCCGTCAGGTTGATGATGTTCTGGCCGCCCGTACCGAAGTTGGTACCGGCAAAGACGTTGGTGTTGCTGTTGCGCGAGTTGAGCAGGCCCTGCCACTGGATGCCCAGCTGGCCGGTCTGGGTGGAAGAGACTTCCACGATCATCGACTCGATATAGACCTGCGCGCGGCGGGCGTCCAGATCTTCGATCACCGCGCGCAGGTTGCGGTAGACCGGCTCGCTGGCCGTGATGATCAGCGAGTTGGTGGCCGGGTCGGCCTGGATGATGCCGCCGGTGGTCGGCAACGTGTTGGTGGCGAACGAGTTCGCGAAGGCCGAGCTGCCGCCACCGGATCCCGAGCCGCTGCGCGAGCTGCCGGTGCTGCCACCCGTGTATTGGCCGGTATTGGGCGTCGAGGTGTTGAGCAGGCCTGTGCCGCCGGCCACGCCTGCCGCACCGGTTGCGCCTTGCGTGCCGGACTGGCTGGTGTTGAAGGAGCTGTCGGCCGCGACGATGGCGCGCAGCGTCTGTGCCAGCTTGGTGGCTTCCGCGTTCTTCAGGGGCACCACCCAGATATTGCCGGGGCGCGCATAGGGCTGGTCGAGCTTCTCGATCAACTGGCGCGCTTGCTGCAGCCGTGCCCGGCTGGAGGCACGGATCATCAGCGAATTGCTGCGCGGCTCCGCCACCACCGAGGTGCGCAGGCTGGCGTCGGCGCCTGCCACCGCCCCGCCAGCAGCGCCGGCGGAACCCGGGTCCAGCAGTTTTTGCAGCACCAGCGCGGTATCGCTGGCGATGGCATTCTTGAGCGGCACGAGCTCGACCTCGCCCGAGGCCGGCGCGTCGATGGCGGCGATGATGCGGCCCAGGCGCTGCAGATTCTCGGCATAGTCGGTAATGACCAGCGTGTTGTTGGCCGGGTAGGCGGTGATGGTGTTGTTCGGCGCGATCATCGGGCGCAGCACCGGCACCAGGTTGTTGGCCGACTCATAGTTGAGGCGGAACACCTGGGTCACCACCTGGTCGCCGCGAGACCTGCCGCCGCCGACCACGATAGGCGAGCCCTGCAGCTTGGCGTCGGCTTCCGGCACTACCTTGGTGAAGCCGTTGCTCTCGACCATCGCATAGCCTTGCATGCGCAGCACCGAGCCCAGCGTTTCCAGCGCCTGCGAGCGCGACACCGGCTGCTCGGTCACCAGGTTCACCGAGCCTTTCACGCGCGGGTCGATGACGAAGTTCTTGCCGGTCGCCTGCCCCACCGCCTTCACCACCGATTCCAGGTCGGCATTGACGAAGTTGAGCACGACCTGGTCGCGGTTGCGCGGGGTCAGGTCGGGCGGCTGGCCTGGCTGGGCCGCCGGCTGGCTCGGTTGCTGGGCCCACAGCGGCGCGGGTGCCAGCAGGGAGAGGCCGCATAGCAGCGCGGTGGCGCGGGCGCAGCGGGTCTTGAGCGAAGGTCGAAGGGCTTGGGTTTTCATATTCGGTTCCGGGCTGCGGGCATCGGCGCGAAGGTTTCGCGCCGATGCCGGGGTCAGAAGCGCAGCCGTGTCACATTGTCCTCACGTCGTCCCAGCAGGCTTAACAGGCCCACCAATTGCGTGGCGGCGTCGGGGTCGGCATCGGCCGTGCCCTCGAAGCGCGCCTGGCGGCCCAGGGTGCCGCTGCCCTGCAGGTGCAGTGGCCCGGCGAGGGTAGTCAGTTGCAGCTTGCCGTCGGCGCCCGACCAGTCGATCTCGGCGCGGTAGCTGCCAAGCGGGCGCACCCGGCTGACGGCCGATGATACTTGGTCAAGGCGTACGGTCAGGTGGCCGGCCATGCCACCCGCGCTACCTGCGCTGCCCGGCTCGCTGGCACGGGCAAAGAACCGGCCTTGCAGGCCGGACCAGTCAATGCGCATCAGCCCGTCGGGGCGCAGGGTATTGAACGGGGCGCCGATGCCTTCGAGCAGCGCCGCCGGCATGCGGATGGCGCCAGCCTGGGCGGTCCAGCCCAGCGGGGTCACCGCCACGGCGACCGGGCCGCTCATGGCCTCGGTATGGCTGACCACCATGCGCAGCGTGCCGGTCAGCAACGGCCAGAAGGCCACTGACCATTGCAGGCGCCCGGGCAGCACCGTGGCGGTCTCGCTGCCAGCGCCGGCCGACAGGGCCAGGGTGGCGCTGCCGTTCCACAGCGAGCCATCGGCATCGGCCAGCAGCACGCGGCGGCGGGCGAGCCTCAGGGCCTCCAGGCGCGCCATCAGCCGCGCCCGCCCGGATTTGCCGCGGGGCCTTGCAGGGTGGCGGTGACGTTCACCAAGGCGGTGGCGCCCACGTAGACGATGCGGGTATCGATCACCTTGAGGCGCTGTTGCTGGCGCACGTCCTGCAGCCAGCTCGCCACGGAGCCGAAGGGCACCTTGTCGAGCTGCACCTGCACGCTGTTGTCGCCGGTGCCATTGAGGCGGGTGGCCTTGAGGCCGTGCTGGGCAAGGCTCTCCTGCAAGGCCTGGTTGAGCGCCTCGCCGCGCAGCGACGGGGCCGGGCTGGCTGCCAGGCCGCGCGCTTCCTGCGCCAGCGTTTCCATCTCCGCCGAGTCGCTGCGCAGTTGCGGCAGGCTGCGCAGCAGCTTGTCGCGGCCATCGGCGGCAGGTTCCCAGAGGACGGTGTAGCCGATCACCAGCGCCAGCACGGCGCTGCCGCCGGCCAGGATGGCTTGCTCACGCGGGTTGCGCGCCGACCAGAAGGCGTCGAATTGTTCCTGCCAGCGCTGCGGCACGCGCGGGCGCAGGCGCGCCAGCCGGTCCGCGGCGCGCGCGCGGCCAGCCGGGCTGCGCTGGGTGGCGCGGGGGCCGGGCTTGGATGCGGTGTCTTTCATCGGGTTCACTTGGCGCTCCGCGCTCACAGGCTGGGCTTGATCGACCAGCGCGTGCCGGCCGGTGCGTTGGCGCGCGCGGCGTCGGGCGGGCTATTGTCGGCTTCCATGGCCAGCCCGGACTGGCGCGCCGCGCTGCGCAGCGCATTGGTGTCGGTGCCAGGCTTGAGCGTGGCGAACAAGGTGTGCCCGCGGTATTCGAGCGCCAGCAGCGCGTCCGGCGCAAGCTGGCGTGCTGCCTGGCCGAAGCGGTCGGCCAGCGGCAGGAAATCGTCGGGCGTGCTGCGCCCGCTCGCCAGGCGCAGTTGCTCCACCTGGCGGCGCATCTGCAGCGGCGGATCGATGACCACGGGGATCTGCGCAAAGGCGCTGCGCAATGTCTGTTCCTGGCCGGCCGCGAGGCGCTGCGCCTCCTGGCGCAGCAGCAGCCAATGCACGTTCATGCCGATCAACTGGACCAGCACCAGGCCGGCAGCCAGCGCCAGCGGCAGGCGCCAGGCCTTGAGGTTCCAGCGGTCGGCACGGCCCTGGGCGAATTCGAACTGGGCCAGGTCGAGCGCGGGCTCGCGCAGGCTGGCCTGCGCCCCTTCGATCCATACCCGCCAGTCCAGCGGCTGCGCGCCCGGCGGCGCCACCTGCGCCAAGGCGTCCTTTGACGCGTACCAGTCACCAGCGGGGGCGAGTCCCTGCCAGGCGGCGAGCGCTTCGGAGCCCAGCAGCAGGCCATAGCCGGCGTACTCACTGCTGCGCACGGTCAGTTGCCAGTAGCGCAAAAGCTCGGCTGGCGCGGGCACGCCCTGCGTTTCAAACAAGGGCGACGCGCTGGTCAGCGAGGCGGCTTCGAGCGCCAGCGTGGCGGGGGTCGCGCTGGCCGTGCTGGGGTGCCCGACGGAATCCGCGCCGGGCTCGGCGGGCTGCGCCACGGGCTGCCGGGGCAGGCACAACTGCGCCGGCAACACGTGGCGGCGGCGGTGGCGATGGTCGGCAAAGGCGTCCAGCACGGCGCGCAGCCAGGCGCGGTCCGTCACCATCAGCAAGCGCCGGCGCGAGCCGCTGGCCGCCTTGCTCTTGCCCTGCAGCGCATCGAGGGCCGGGCCCACGGCGATATGGCAGGGCTGGGCGTCGGTGGCCAGCACCTCCTCGACCAGGTTCGGCAGCGCCAGCTTGAGCCGCGCCGGCGCGAGCGGCGGCACCGTGGCTTCGGTAAGCAGCACATCGCTGGCCGCCATGATCAGGACCAGGCGTTCGGCGGGGGGTAGTTCGGCGACGGCGGCGTGGCCTTCGCGCAACAGCTGCCCTGCCGCCTGGGGGCCTTGCCGGTGGCTACGGTCGGCGATGGCCGTGCGGACCAGGGCAAACGGCAAGGCACCGAAGTGCCAGGGTTGCGGCTGGTCGTGCGGCCGATGCGGCAGGCGGACGTACAGGGTGGTGCTCAAGATATCCTTGCTACAGCGCCGGTCGTGGCGTCAATGAACGATAGCGGGGGCATGCGGCCCATGCAGCGCACGGCGCTGCTTGCATGGCTGATGCCGGCTGCGATACTGCCGGCGGCACAGGACACAGCGGGCGCCAGGAGCCGTGGACTACCGCTTCCGCCGGGCCGGAGCATACCTTGCCTGTGTGACGAATTGGCGTCAATACGTATCTGTCTGATGCTGCTGGCCAAGTGCCCGGGAAGGGCACCGGCAGGCGTTTCGCGGGGCGCCTGGGAGGCCCGGGCCTGCCCCTTGTGGCCACCTACGGTCACCCTTTTTGCCCCGCGCGATCCGACAGCATGATCCCAAAATCCGCCAGCCACGACGGCCACACGGACGAGGGGTTGCGCGCATCAGCGCTGCTCCGGCATCCGGTCGATATCGCGCACCCACACCACCCGGGTGGTGTTGGCATTGCCCAGCACTTCGCCGCGGTAGACCAGCGAGACCTGCATGCGGCTGGCGCGCTCGTGGCGGATCAGCCCGTAGATCAGGAAATAGTGGGTGCGTACGTCGAGCGTGCCGGTGGCGGTGTTGGGGTCGGCCTGCGGCGCCAGTGTGCGCAATTGCGTTTGCAGGTCGCTAACGTTGTTGAAATAGGCGCGGTCGCGCTGGCGCACCACTTCGCGGGCGCGGTCGAGTGGCAGCTTGTCGATCACGGCGGCCAGCACTTCGGCCTCGGCGGTATTGGCATTGACGAGCGTGCGCTCGGGCAGCACGTCGACGAAGGGCGCCAGCGCGGCCACGATCTCCGGCGTGTAGCCCGCAATGGCGAGCAGGTCGTTGACGTCGTCGGGCGCGCGCAGCCCGCGCTGGCTGTCGCTGCTGCCGCCGGCGGCGCTTACCAGGTAGCGGGCGGTCGGCTCGGCCAGCGAGGCGTTCAGGCCCAGCGTCTGCAGCAGGCGGCGATAGATCGCCAGGCTGGGGGCGTCGATGGTGGCGATCCGGCCTTGGGACTCGCTGGCGGTCCACAGCACGAGGTTGGAGAGGTTGAAGCGGGCCTGGGCGTCGAGGATGCGGCCCGACAGGAAGGAGGTTTCGCCTTCCTGGTCGGTGCGCAGGCCGGCTCCGAGGAAGTCCGACAGGCGGGTCTCGGCGATCGGCACCGCCCAGGGCTCGCCGAGCTGGTCCACGCTGGTGCGGCGCTGGTCGTCACGCAGGATCAGGCGGGCCCAGTCGACAGCCGCGCGCTCGATCCAGCTGGCCTGGGCCAACAGGCGCTGGTTCTCGATGGAGCGGATCTGTACCTGCTGGCGCCAGAGCATGCCGGATACCACCACGACCGCCAGCGTGACCACCAGCAGGGCCGTGACCACGGCGGCGCCGCGCTGGCGGCGGCCGGCCGGCACAAGGGGAGCGATGCGCTTGCTCATAGGCCGGTCATGCAGATTTTCTGGAAGCGCCGCGGCGTGTCGCCGTCGCCCATGCGCGCCGTGAGGTTGAGCTCGATCGCACGCACCGCCGTGGTGGCTACCCCCAGGCTGGCGCTCACGCCCGAGGCGGCCACCGCGCTGGCGCTGGCGTTGCCGCTGAGCAGCGCGGCGGCGATACGGCCGTTCTCGGCCTGCCAGCCACCGGGTTCGACCCAGACGCGCGCCGACAGGCTGTCGGCATCGCCGACCAGCGGCCGCGCCAGGTTGCCGCCGCCGCCCGCCTGGCGCAGCGTGATCATCGCGGCCTGCACGGCGCTGCGGTTGTCCGCCGGCGGGCTGGCCGCGCGCACCACGGTGTTGCCGTTGAGGCGATAGGCGACGACCTGCCACTGGCCGGGGCGACCCTCGTCGCGGCGGTCTCGCACCATCAACAACTGACCGTTGCCGAGCTCTACGGGGCTGCCCTGCAGCAGGGTCGGGCTGCTCAGGTGCTCGCAGTCGGACTGGAACTGTCCGTATAGCAGCTTGAGCGAATTGAGGCGGTTGTCGTGGTCGGTCAGGCGCTCGCGGCCGCGCGTCATCGCGTCCAGGCCGCGCCAGGCGATCACGGCGATCACTGCCAGCAAGGTGATCGCCACCAGCATTTCCAGCAGCGTGAAGCCGCGCATGGCCAAGGCCGGGCGTGGCCGCCCAAGGCACTTAAGGCACTTGAAGCGCTTAACGCGTTTAGAGCAGGTTGCGCGTTTCATTGGGAACGATGGTGACCAGCCAGGCCAGGCGCACGGATTTGTCGGCGCCGGACGGGTAGACCGCGATCTCGACGCGGCGGAAAGAGGGGTTGGGCGTGCCCGAGATGGTTTCTTCGCAGTACAGCTCCACGCCGCCTTGCGGGCAGGCGTACCCGCGCGTGCCGGGCTCGGGCCAGGTCTTGGACAGGCGCAGGGTGGCGAGGTGGTTCTCGGCACTCCACTCGGCCAGCATGCGGGTCTGCAAGGCGGCGCCCGCCTCGATCATCGATCCCATCGCGCGCATGGCGGCGGTCAGCGCCACGGCCAGGATGGTCAGGGCGACCAGCACTTCGATCAGGGTGAAGCCGCGCGCCGGCAAGCGCCGGGAGGTACGCGCGCAGGCGAGGGATTTCGGGCGGCGCGTCATGGCGTGCTGGCAAAGTAGCGGCCGGCGCCGTCGCTGGCCACGTCGACGCGGATGCCGCCGCGCACCAGCACCACATGCTGGGGATCTTCGATCAGCTCGCGCCCGAACACCAGGCGCGCGCCGCCGTTGCCGCGCCCGCCCTCGGTGACGGCCACGCCGTCGAGCTGCAGGCGCCATTTGGTCGGCGCGAACACGTCCCCGGCGAGCGGGGCCCATCCGGCCGGCGTGGCTTGCAGGAAACGCCAGCCGACCGTATCGGCCTCCCAGGCAATCGGCCGGGCGCGCAACTGGGCTTCTTCCTGGGCGAGCTCGAACAACCGCGCAATGCGCTGTCCGTCGTCGAGCACGCGGCCGCGCTCATTGGGCGCGGCATTGACGGCTACCAGCGAGATCACGATGCCGGCGATGACCATCACCACCAGCAGTTCCAGCAAGGTGAAGCCGCGGCTGCGATGGCCGCGAAGTCGCCCTGCCTGTGGCCAGGTGCTCATGGCTGCGCGCCTGGCCCGGATCATGGCAGTGGTTCCTTATTCCCAGTTGCCGATATCGGCGTCGTTGCCGCTGCCGCCAGCCTGGCCGTCGGCGCCGAAGCTGAACACGTCGATCTCGCCGCGCACGCCCGGGTTCAGGTACTGGTACGGATGGCCCCAGGGATCCTTGGGCAGCTTTTCCAGGTAGCCGCCACCCTTCCAGTTATTGGGCACGGGCTCGGTGGTGGGCTTGGCCACCAGTGCCGCGAGGCCTTGCTCGGTGGTGGGATAGCGGCTGTTGTCCAGGCGGTACAGCTTGAGCGCTTGCATGATCGAGGAAATGTCCTGGCGCGCGGCGACGATACGGGCTTCGTCGGGGCGGCTCATGATCTTCGGGACCACCAGCGCGGCCAGCACGCCGAGGATCACGATCACGACCATGATTTCGATCAGGGTAAAGCCGCGGGCACGGCGGCGGCCGAGGCGGGGCGAAGAGTCGGGAAGGGTGGCAACGTTCCTGCGCATCATGGTTAGCCTTATGGAATATCTGGCGGAGCGCCTGCTTATATCCGCGTTGCATCCGCGTGGCGGCGATCCAGTGGTCGAACAGTATAACCGCCACTTCATGACGATTTTGCGAGCGAGTGCTTGCATGTTCACCCGCGGCGCAACGGCGCGGGATGCGCGGAATGCACCGTTTTGCCTTGGCGCGCCGATGCGTTGCGGGCCTGACGGAGGCAGACAGCTGTCATGCGGCTCTGGTAGGCTTGGCGTTTTGATGCCTACCAGCCCACTTCCGTGCAACTCTCCTTGCGGCCCGCCCTTCGCTTCAACCCCTCCAGCCTCTGGCTGCCGAGACTGGCCGCGCTCGTGCTGTTCGTCGCGCTATGCGCCCTGGCTACCCGCTGGGCGCTGACCTTCAGCGCGATGCAGACCATTGCCGTGCCGAACGCGGCCCGCGTGGCGCAGACCGAGGCGGTGGAGACCGGCGCGGCCGGCACGCTGTTTGGCGGCAACGCGCAGTCCGGCGTGCGCGATGTGCAGTTGATCGGGGTGGTAGCCGACATTGGCAGCGGCGCCGGGGCAGCCATTGTCTCGCTGGATGGTGGCCCGGCCAAGGCGGTGCGCGCGGGCACCGCGCTGTCGCCGCAGATCCGGCTGACGGAAGTCCGTGATCGCGGGGTTGTGATCGAGCGCAATGGCGTGCGCCAGGAAATCGCGCTGCCGGTCCCGGCCATCGTCACGCGCGGCCCCGCGGCGGCCACGCAGCCGGCTTTGCCGGCAGGCGCGGCGGCGCCGCTATCCACGCCGATGCCGGTGCCCGCCACGCCCATCCC
>NZ_JBXASU010000095.1:0-27267 GCF_058809705.1 Cupriavidus sp. MPR-AND1C
TTCAGCGTGCCCGGAGACGAGATCCAGGACATCACCTCGGTGATGACGGTGCTGGGTGGCAAGGTGGTGTATGGCGACGGCGACTTCGACAAGCTCGCACCGGCACTGCCGCCGGCGATGCCCGACTGGTCACCGGCGCGCCACGGCAGCCGTTACCAGGCACGCCCGCTCGCGGTGACGGCCTCCTGCTGCGCCACGGCCTGCGGACTGCACGGCCATGGGCACGCGAAGGCATGGACCGCTGAGGTGCCGGCCTCGGACGAGAGTACCTTCTGGGGCGCGCTGGGCTGTTCGTGCTGGGCCTTCTGAGCCGGGGAGCATCGTCATGAACCGTCCCGCTTCCGCCTTCGCGCCGGCCGCCGGCGCCGTGCGTCCGCCGGCATGGCTGCGCTGGCTTGCACTGCTGGCGCTGTGCGCCGCCTACCTGCAAGGCGGCCTGGTCAAGGTCATGAACTTCGCCGGCGCCATCGGCGAGATGCAGCACTTTGGCCTCGCGCCGGCGGCGCCGCTGGCAGCCGCGGTGATCGCGCTGGAGCTGGGCGCGTCGCTGATGATCCTGTGCGGCTTCTACCGCTGGCTCGGCGCACTGGCGCTGGCGGTCTTCACGCTGCTGGCGACCCTGCTGGCCAACCGCTTCTGGGCGGCGCCGCCAGCCGAGCAGTTCATGCTGGCCAACGCCTTCTTCGAGCATGTCGGCCTGGCCGGCGGCTTCGTGCTGGTGGCATGGGAAGACCTCGCCCGCCGCGCGGCCGGGAAAGCAGCTTGAAGCTGGCCATGGCCCGCCCATGCCGCGAGATCCGCAACCCACACTGAACTCAGAATATTGGAAATGCGATGAAGCTCTATATCGTTTCGCTTGGCGCCGGCATCCTCGTCGGCATCATCTACGCCCTGCTGCAGGTCCGCTCGCCCGCTCCGCCCGTGGTCGCGTTGATCGGGCTGCTCGGCATGCTGATCGGCGAGCAGGTCGTGCCGCCGATCAAGCGCATGCTGGCAGGCGAGCCCGTCACCGCCGCCTGGTTCCACGCCGAGTGCGTACCCAAGATCACCGGCACACCGCCGCCGGCAACCTTGGTCGCGGCCCGCGACGGCATACCACCAGCGCCGCGCGGCACCACTGATTCGCGCTGAGCCCGCCTCACAAGCCAAGCCTTCCGGCGATTCAAGGCTGTACCTGCGCTGCTCCCGCAGCCATCCGCTGCAAGCGCAGGCCTTCCGCGCGCGCCTCGGCCAGTAGCTGATTCCAGTCGTCTGGAGGGTGGCCGCTTTCCAGCATCTTGCGGAATACGCGGTAGGCGTCGTCGCTGCTCTCGCAGGCGCGCTTGGTGTCTTCGTCGTTGACCCAGGCAAATACGATTACCCTGCTTTGCGCGTGGTAGCGAAAGAACAGCCGGTACTGTTGAAAGAACTTGGCCCGGAACCAATGTTTGTGATCGTCGCCGAGAGTGCCGCGCTGCCGGTATTCCGGCCGTGCCGGGTCCTGCGCGATCACCTCGAACGCCAGCCTGGTGATCGCCGCCAGCCGTTTGCTGGCGTTCTTCTTCACGTAGCCGGTTGGGTCTCTTTGCTTGAGCGCTTCGACTTGTCGGGTCAGCCCCTCAAGTTGAGCGAGAAACAGCGGATGGGCGAAAACAGTCCAACCGTTGATGATCAAAGGCGCAGGCTGACTCGCGCTCATTCATCGTCAGCCGAAAGGGCGGCATCAAGATCCACTTCGATGCCACCGACCAGCGACTGGATGCGCCGCACGAAACTGGCATCGACGGCCTGCAGGCGCTCTGGATGGCTGGCGATGTCGCGGACCAGGAAACTCAGGAAATTGCCCAGCACCGGATCGTCCCCCTCGGAAGCCTCGGCGCGCGTCAGCACGACCTCGCCGCCGGGGCGGATCGTGTAGTGGATCTTGTCGCGCTTGCCCAGCCGCAGGGCGCGGCGCACGGTTTCCGGCACGGTGGTCTGATAGCGGTCGGTCAGCGTGGATTCGACTTCGAGGGTGGCAGCCATGGGGCTCTCAGGTCAAAGGAGTGGATGCCCTGCACGGTAATGCGATTGCCTTACCGCGTCAATGCAATTGCATTGCCTCCGACGTGTGTCATCCTGCCCCCAAGCCCGGATGGAGACGTCCTACCAACCACATCTCGATGGCGTTTTCTTCACTTTTCTCCATGAGGGGCCACCAGAACGGCGGCCGAAATGGGCCCACATTCCACAATCCACAAGCCTCGGCGCCTGGTCGGGACGGATGCGAGGCTGCCAGCACGCGGCGGCTGCAGACCATGTCAGCAGGTCCAGCGCGTGCCGGCGCAGGCGCGGATGGAGGCGGTCAGCGATGCAAACGAATGCAGGGTCAAGTTTTCCCCCGGGTGGTCGATAGAGAAGATCACGGCTTGGGTCTGTGACCGGCCAGGCGCACGCACGCGCATGCGGATCGCTTACGACCATAGGAAAAGACAAACATGGAGCTAGTGGTGAGCATTGATAGCATCATGTCCAAAAAGCTCGTCACCGTCGTGTTCGACGACACGTTGGCAACGATCAAGAATATCTTCGACGAGGCGAAGTTCCATCACCTGCTCGTCGTCGAGGACGGGAAGCTGCATGGTGTTGTATCGGACCGCGATCTGCTGCGCGCGATGAGCCCGTTTATAGGCAGCACGGTAGAGTCGGCCAGGGACGTCAACACCCTCAAGAAGCGCGTGCACCAGATCATGACGCGCAAGCCGGTAACGCTGCGCCCCGAGGCCGGGATCGCTGATGCCATTGCACTATTTCTCGCCCACCAGGTCTCGTGCATTCCCGTCGTCGACGAGCAGTTTCGGCCGGTTGGCATCGTGAGTTGGCGGGACATCCTGCGATCGTTGGCGGCAAGTTCCACGCCGCCGGATAGCGCCGCATAGGAAGGGCATGGCATCCGAGATATCCGGGCGGGAAGTACTGTCCTCCTCCTTGCAGTACGGCTGCTACGCGTAATGCACCGTTCCGATGCCGACGCGACGGGATCCGCCACCCTCGTCGGGCATCGCGCCGCTTTCGAGTGCCTCGATCGCCTCCTCCAGCGCTTGCCTCACATCCTCGCGCCGTTTCTGCAGCGCCGATCGCAAATCGCGCAGTCCGGACACAACGCAGATCTCGGCCAGCGCCTGGACAGCCTGCTGCCGCACATGGGGATCGCTGTCGCCAAAGCTGCCCGTCAGCAGCGGCAGCACCTTGCCGGGCGTGAAGAAGCTCAGCGCCCAGACGACGCGGCGCCGGACATCCGGCGAAAGCTCACGCTTGAGCCGCGATGCCAATGGCGCAACCGCCTCATCGTCACCGATGGCCGCCAGCGCCAACGCCGCCTCGCCACGCACCGCATCGTCGTCATCCCCCAGCAGTCCAAGCAGCAGCGGCATGGTGCTTCGCGTCGATGCGGCTGATGGCCTCGATGATCTTGCACCAAGCCTCCTCGTCGCCGTCGCTCAGCGCACCGGCAAGAAACGGGACGGCCCGCGCATCGCGCAAGCTGGCGAGCGCGCCGCAGACGCTGCGCCTGACGTTCGGCTCGGCATCGCTCAGCGCACGGCAGAGGCTTTGCAGCGTAGCCGTGGTGTCGGGATGCGCCGCCCACCGGAGGCTGCCGAGCGAGTCGATCAGATGTTGCGTGGCGCCCGCATGCCGCATCTCGCCCAGCGCATTGACCGCGTAATTTCGGACCTCTTCGTCCGGATCGCTGAAGATGCGGTCGGCGAGGGTGTCGATGGCTTGATGCACCTGCATCGAACCCAGGGCGATCACGGCCTGCAGCCGCACGCCAGCCACCTCGTCGTTTGGCGCAACCATGAGCGCCGGGATGGCCTCCGGCGACTGGCTCGCCAGGGCCGAAGCCGCGGCCGCCCGGATCGACGCATCGCGGTCGCCAGCCAACGCCCGATGCACAGCCTGCGCCGCTTGCGCATGCGTCGCCATGTCGTAGTGCCCGAGCGCATGGATCGCGCTGGCGCGGATGTACGGGTCTTCGTCCCGCGCCGCGGCCAGCAACGGCGCAACAAACGCATCGGCCGTCCCCGGATCGGTGAGGCTGACGTTCGCACCGCGCCGTTCGTCAGGGGGCTGCGCCCTCAAGAACGCGATCAGGTCTTCGATTTCGCCCGGCGCACGCCCCTCTTCGCCGGCCCGATCGTCAACAGCGGCATCTCGATTGCCAGCCAGGGCCGCTTTCGCGCGCATCATCAGTGCCTTCGGCCGCATGTGCCGGCCTCCGGAGCTTTCCTCGTGTCGTTCTCCGCAACCGGCAACGCGCGCAGTCGCCGCCCGTTGAACAGCGCATCGGACGCGCAGTCAATGCGCCGGATTTCCTTGATATCTATCATGATGTCTATCACGATCCTTGATCCGTGCGGCCACTTCCTGTGCCGTGCGTGGGAAGAACCCAGAAGACGTTCAGCGCCGCGGTTCTCCCCTTCAAGCCGCGCGCTGCAGCGGCAATTTGCGGCTGGCCTCGAACAGCGGCGCGCAACGATCCGCGGCCAGGCGGATGCGTTCGGCCAGCGCGGCGCTGCTGACCTGGTAATTGTGGAAATCCCCCGGGCTGCCATACACGCCGATGGGCAGCGTGAGCGCCTGCAGGAAGCCGAACAGCGGCCGCAACTGATGCTCCAGCACCAGCGCATGGCGGTCGCTGCCGCCCGTCGCCCCCAGCAGCACCGGCTTGTCCACCAGCGCTTGCTGCCCCACCAGGTCGAAAAGGTGCTTGAAGTGGCCGGGATAAGAACCGCGATACACCGGCGCGGCCACCACCAGCAGGTCCGCGGACTCGATGGCGACCAGCTGGTTTTCAATCTCGGCCGGCAGCTCCGCGCGCGACAGCGCCGCGCCCAGCGGACGCGCGATGTCGCCGAGATTGACGATATGGCTTTGCAAATGCAGCCGGCTATCCAGCTCCGTGAGCAGTGCCTGCACGAGCGCGAGCGTGCGCGAGGGCTGCTGCGCGCTGCCGTTGACGGCGACCACTTTCAGCGGTGTAGCCATGGGACGAACCTCCTGTCGATATCGATGGTTTGTGGTTTCACGCGCGGGGCGCATTTCATTGCCGGCCATGCGTCAGGCAAGCAGCAAGCCCGCGTGAATGGCCAAGTTCTTTACCTGTGCGCCATTCCTGGCGCGGATCCGCGCCGCTCTCCCGGAGCACACTGTCGATCTGCTATTGCTGGTGCGACAGTGTGGAGAGAGGGCGTAGCCACCGCAGCCGTCTTGGGCACGCGCTGACAAGTCCCTCACGATAGCGCAATGGAATTGGCCGTCGAAGGATGAATTTCGTCTATGCATAGACACGCGAGACGCATATAGGCATGCGGGCTTTGCATCCCCACCCGGCCCCCACAGAGGGTGCCGAAGATTGGTGCCGGCTCCAACCTGAAAACGCTGCGGCGAAGCATGCAAAGCGAAGGGGGCCCTGCTTGCGGGAACCACTTCGTTCATGCCTTGCCGGATATTTGCCCGGGTCCACGAGCCCGGGTCCACGACATCGGCATGGAGCGGACCGGGCACGGCCAGCCTGCCAGCCGGCCTTAAGCGTTTCTTAAGCCGCTGTGCCCTATCCTTGTCGCATCGCCAGAATCCAACGCTCCCGATGCCGACGCTCCTTGCCCTGAACCTCACACTGTTCCAGTGCCTGAACGCCCCCGCCGGGCTGTCTGGCGCCGGCCTCTGGGTGGCCGCTTTCCTTGCCGAAGGGCTGATCGCAGGCGCGCCGCTGGTGCTGGCCGCAGGCTGGCTGCGCGCGCGGCCGGGCGAGCGCCAGATGGTGACGAGCGCCCTGGCGGCCGTGGCGCTGGGCGGGCTCTGCTCGACCCTGCTCGGCCTGCTGCTGCCGATGCCGCGGCCCTTCATGGCGGGCATCGGGCATACCTACCTGGCACATGCCGCCGACCCCTCCTTCCCGAGCGACCACGTCACGCTGCTGGCCACGCTGGCGTTGGTCCTGCTGCGCGCGCCCGGCAGGGCCCAACGCCTGAGCGGGACCGGCTTGCTGGTAGCCGCGGCATTCACGGGCTGGGCCCGCGTCTTCCTCGGCGTACACTTTCCACTGGACATCGTCGGCGCATTTGCGATAGCAGCATGCTGCGCAGCCGTGGCTACGTCTGCCCTCACGCGCCCGCTGCTTGCCGCTGTCACGGTGCGCGCGGAGCAACTCTACCGGCACCTGCTGGCCTACCCCATCGCACGCGGATGGCTCAACCCATGACAACGGCTGACACGATGCCCCACCTCGCCAGCGCCGACGCACTGCCGTCAATGCGCGATGCCGACGCCAGCCTGGGCATCAACGGCCTTGAAGGCGCTGGCCGCGGGCCCTTCAGCCTCACCGTCGCGCCCGGCAGTTGCGTGATCCTGTCCGGCGCATCCGGCGCGGGCAAGAGCCTGCTATTGCGCATGATCGCCGATCTCGATCCCAATCGCGGGCAGGTCCGGCTAGGCCAGTCCCCGCGCGAGAGCATGAGCGGGCCGGCCTGGCGGCGCCAGGTCATGTACGTGGCGGCCGAGTCCGGCTGGTGGGGCGACGACGTGCTTGAACATATGACGGACGTGCCGGCCGCCCAGGCGCTGCTGGCGCGGCTGCGCCTGCCCGCGGACATCCTGGGCGCGCCCGTGAGCCGCCTGTCCACCGGTGAGCGCCAGCGCCTCGCGCTGATCCGCGCGCTGGTGCGCCGTCCGCGCTTCCTGCTGCTCGATGAACCAACCTCCGCGCTGGACGCCGAGACCACGCTGGCCGTCGAAGCGCTGCTGCACGACTGCAAGGCGCAGGGGCTGGGGCTGCTGATCGTCTCGCACAATCCCGCGCAGGCGGCACGCCTGCAGGACCGGCACTATCGCCTCGGCGCCGCCGGGCTGGAAGCGGTGCCGGCATGAGCCCGATCCCGCTCACAGCCTATGACCTGGCGCTGGCCAGCCTGCTGGTGCTGGCCGGCGCGGGCGCCTCGCTGGTGATGTCGCTGGACGTGCACCGCAGCCTGCTCTGGGCCGCCGGCCGCATGGTGGTGCAACTGCTGCTGGTCGGCCTGGTGCTGCGCACGGTGTTTGGCTTGTCATCGCCGCTGGTAACCGCGTTGACCGTAGCCGCCATGATCGCGGCAGCCGCCCGGGAGGTGGGCAGCCGGCAGGAGCGCCGCCTGGCCGGGCCCTGGCACGCGCTGATCGGTGCCGCCGCCGTGAGCCTGCCGACGCTGCTGGTAACCGTGCTGGCGCTGACCACGGCCTTGCGCCCGACGCCCTGGTACGACGCCCGCCACGCGATCCCGCTGGCCGGCATCATCCTGGGCAATGTGATGAACGCCGCGAGCCTGGCGCTCAACGGCGCCTTTACCGCGGTCTGGCACCAGCGCGCGGCCATCGATGCGCGCCTGGCGCTGGGCGACGACCGCCAGGCGGCGCTGCGCGTGATCGTGCGCCAGGCGGTGCGCAGCGGCATGCTGCCCACCATGAACACCATGGCGGCGGCCGGCATCATCACCATGCCGGGCATCATGACTGGCCAGATCCTGGCCGGGATGGATCCGATCGCCGCGGCCCGGTACCAGATCCTGCTGATGTTCCTGCTCGCCGGCGGCAGCATGCTGGGCGTGATCCTGGCGGCCACGCTGGCGGTCCGGCGGCTGACCGACCACCGCCACCGCTTGCGCCTGGACCGGCTGCAACGCCGTTGAACCCAAGGTATCCACTGATCACCAACCAAGGAACCCATGCCATGCGCCTGCTGCTGGTGGAAGACGACCCGATGATCGGCGAGAGCGTAGAGGAAGGCCTGCGGGCCGAAGGCTACGCGGTCGACTGGGTCAGGGATGGCCGCCTCGCCGATGCCGCGCTAGCCGCCAATGCGCCCGGCACCTACGACGCCGTGCTGCTCGACCTTGGCCTGCCCGGGCGCTCCGGCGAGGCGGTGCTGCGGCAACTGCGCGCCCGCGGGCTGGCACTGCCGGTGCTGATCCTGACCGCGCGCGACGCCACCGCCGACCGCGTGCGCGGCCTGGATGCCGGCGCCGACGATTACCTGGTCAAACCGTTCGACCTCGACGAGTTGTTCGCGCGCATCCGGGCCCTGCTGCGCCGTAGCGCCGGGCGCGTCAGCACCGAGCTGGCGCATGGCCCGGTGCGCCTGGACCCGGCCACGCGCGAGGTGCGCCGCACCGGCGAGATCGTGGCGCTGTCGATGCGCGAGTTCATGGTGCTGCAGGCCTTGATGGAGCAGCCGGGCCACGTTGTGACCCACGAGCGCCTGCGCGAGGCGGTCTACAACATGAACGAGGAAATCAGCAGCAATACCGTGGAAGTCCATATCCATGCGCTGCGCAAGAAGCTTGGCGCCGACTTTATCCGCAATGTGCGCGGTGTCGGCTACAAGCTGGGCGGCCCGGCATGAGAACGATCCGCGCCCAGTTGCTGGCCGGCCTGCTCGGGGCCATGCTCGCATGCGCCCTGGTGGCGGGCGCGGCCGCCTACTTCAAGGTGCGCCGCGAAGCCAACGAGGTCTTCGACGCGCAACTGCAGCAAGCGGCACGCATGTTGCCGACACATCTGCAGCGCGACGCCACGCCGCCGCTGGACGGCAGCGAACTTGACGAGGAGATCGTGGTGCAGGCCTGGGATGCGCAGGGCCGCCAGATCTACGCCTCGCACCCGGTCACGCTGCCGCGCGCGGACCTGCCCGGCTTTCATGACCTGCAGGCGCACGGCAGCGAATGGCGGATCTACGGCGTGCTCGCCGGAGATCGCTACGTGCAGGCCGCGCAATCGGTGGTGTTTCGCCGCAAGCTGGCGGCCTCGCTGTCGCTTGGCGCGCTGCTGCCCATCCTCGCGCTGGTGCCAGTGCTTGGCTTGCTGATCCACCTGGTGGTCAGGCGCTCGCTGCGCCCGGTCGAGGAGATCGCGCGCGCGGTCGGCAGCCGCTCGGCAAACACCCTGGCGCCGCTGGACGCGCACGGCTGGCCGCCGGAACTGGTGCCGGTGGTGGAAGCCCTCAATGCCCTGCTGGCCCGCCTGCAGCAATCCATGGACACCCAGCGCGCCTTTGTCGCCGACGCCGCGCACGAACTGCGCACGCCGCTCACCGCGCTCAAGCTGCAGCTGCAACTGGCCCTGCGCGCCGACAGCGAAGACAAGCAGAAACTGGCGCTCGCCAAGCTGGGCGAGCGCCTGGACCGCACCACGCACCTGGTAGCGCAGTTGCTGACGCTGGCACGCAGCGAAGACGGCGCCCCTGCCACCCAGGCCCCGCTCGCCGACGTGCGCTTGCGCGACGTGGCGGTGCAGGTGGTGCGTGAGCTGCTGCCCATGGCCGAAGCCAAGGATGTGGACCTCGGCCTGGATGCGAGCGCGCCCGAATGCCGGGTGCGCGGCGTGGATGGCGATCTCTTCATCCTGCTGCGCAACCTCGCCGACAATGCGATCCGCTATACCAGCCCGGGCGGCCGGGTCGACCTGCGCATCGAATGGCGCAACGGCGCGCCCATGCTGGGCGTGAGCGACACCGGCCCGGGCATTGCGCCGGCCGAGCGTGACAATGTGTTCCGCCGCTTTCATCGCGGCGCCGCCAGCGACGCGCATGGCAGCGGACTGGGCCTGGCGATCGTGCAGAGCATCGCCGCGCGCCATGGCGCCACGGTGTTGCTGGAGGATGGCCCGGCGGGCCGCGGGCTCACGGTGGCCGTGGTGTTCCCGGCGCAAAACGGCGCGTGAAAGACAACGCCGGTCGTGCACGGCTGGACTTCATTCTTATCCGGAGCTCCAATGCATCCCCAATCCGACTCTCGCTCCCCAGCGTTCTTCGCCCGGCAGGTGGCCGGCCTGCCCACAGCCCTGTGGCTGCTCACCGGCCTGCTGATCCTGCTGCTGTGGTTCGGCACGCTGGATTTTCGCCACCTGCTCAGCTCCGATGAAGGCCGCTACGCCGAGATCTCGCGCGAGATGTTCGCCAGCGGGGACTGGGTAACGATCCGCTACAACGCGCTCAAGTACTTCGAGAAGCCGCCTTTCCATATGTGGGTGACGGCGCTGTCGTATACCTTGTTCGGCGTGGGCGACTGGCAGGCCCGGCTATGCGCGGCGCTGTCCGGCATGGTTGGCCTCATCGCGTCGATGTTTGCGGCAATGCGCTGGTATGGCATTCGCGCTGGCCTGCTGACCGGGCTGGTGCTGGTGGCCGCGCCGATGTGGAGCGTGGCCTCGCACTTCAACTCGCTGGACATGACGCTGTCCGGCGCCATGGCCTGCGTGCTGGCCTTCATGCTGGTGGCACAGCATCCCGACGCCACGCCTGCGGCCCGCCGCTACTGGATGTGGGCCTGCTGGGTGGCCATGGGCGTGGCGATCCTGAGCAAGGGCCTGGTGGGCATCGCCCTGCCCGGGCTGGTGCTGGTGATTTACACCCTGATCTCGCGTGACTTCGGGCTGTGGCGGCGCCTGCACCTGATCTCCGGCATCGCATTGATGCTGATCGCGACGGTGCCCTGGTTCTGGCTGGTGTCGGCGCGCAACCCCGAATTCCCGAATTTCTTCTTTATCCACGAGCACTGGCAACGCTATACGTCGACAGTGCACTCGCGCGGCGGGCCGGTCTGGTACTTCGTGCCGTTGCTGGTGGCGGGCTTCGTGCCCTGGCTGGGGCTGGCGCCGCGCATGTGGGAGGTGGTGCGCGACGATGGCGCCGCAGCCCGCGTGGCGACGGTTCGGCGCCTGCGGCCAGCGCTGTTGCTGGCTGTGTGGGCCATCGCCATCTTTGTCTTCTTCAGCCTGTCCGGCTCCAAGCTGCCCGGCTATATCGTGCCGGTCTTCCCGGCGCTCGGCATGCTGGCAGCCATGGCGCTGGAGCGCATCGGCGAGCGCGGCTGGCGACGGCAGCTCAACGCCATGCTGGTAATCATGGCGATCGGGTTGCTGGCCAGCCCGGTGGTGGCCACGCTGCATTCCAACCACACTGCGGTCGCCGACTACCGCCGCTACGCGGTCTGGGTGGCCGCCGCGTTTGTCGTGATGCTGGCGGGCACGTGGCTGGCGCGCCGGCTGCTGCGCACCCACGGCCTGATGCCGAGCATCGTGGCCTACACGCTAGCGCTGCTCACCGGCTTTACCACCGCGCTGCTCGGGCACGAATCGATCGGCGGCCCGGCCTCGGGCGCCAGCCTGGTGCCAACCATCCGGGCGGTACTCAAGGACGACATGCCGATCTACGGCGTGCGCACACTGGACCACACCCTGCCGTACTATCTGCGCCACACCACCGTGATGGTGGAACACCCCGACGAGCTGGAGTTCGGCACCCGGCAGGAGCCGCAGAAATGGCTGCCCACGCTCGACAGCTTTATCGCCCGCTGGCGCGAGGGGCCGCCGGCACTGGCGATCATGTCCGCCGATACCTACCGCGAGCTGACAACGCGCCAGCTGCCCATGCACCTGGTTGCGCAAGACCAGCGGCGCATCGTGGTGGCTAACTTTCCGGTGGCGGCTTTGCCTGGCCGCCAAGCGCCTTGAAGTTCTTGAACCCGGCGCCTTCGCGAGCAAATCGGTCACCGACCTATGCGCGCCGGGTCCGATCCCTTTGCCGACCCAACAAACACAATCAAAATATGGCTGAATCCGAATCACCTGGATTGCAGATAGGTTGCAACGGCGTTGGCTTGATCGGTATTCAGATTGTGTGCGACCGCACTCATGACCGGTGCATTGCCGCGCGACTTGTCCCTGAAAGCCTCGATCTGACGTAGTAGATAGGATTTATGCTGCCCGGCAAGTCGCGGGAATTGCGCCGCACCCTGTCCCTGCGCGCCATGACAGGACGCGCAGGCTGGCACCCCGTCATCGGGAGCGCCATGCTCGAAGATGGTCTGCCCCTTGGACATCAGTGCCGTGTCTCCGGCCGCACCGGGTGCCGCAGTTTGACCTGCATAGTATTCGGCCAGCGATCGGACGGTTGCGTCGTCAAGTTGTGACGCGATGCCCCACATGAATGAACGCGCCTCCGTTTCGCCACGCGCATGCTCCCGAAAACCTTTGAGCTGCGCCTCCAGGTATTCAGGTGTCTGAGCGTCAAGCCGGGGGAACATCGGCGATTCGCTTCGCCCGTGAATGCCATGGCAAGTTGCGCATAGCTGGGCAGCGAGCTTGGCGCCATCCTCGCCATAGGCCTGGATGATCGTCATGCCCATGCCCGTGAAGGTCAGCAGCGCAATCAACGGTACACGGATGGTCAGCGTCATTTTCATAGTCGTACCCAGCCCAGAAAATCTCCAACGGCAGATGTTGCCGGTGGCTCGTTCAGAACATAAACCAGCCGAGCAGATATAGCGTGTTGTTATCGCCGGCATTCCTGCCGTTACCGTCGTAGTTCGAACGTGCACCATTGAATTTAAGGAACCACGTGTACTGCACCGCAAACTTGACTTGCGGGTGAGGCAGATAGTTGAGCTCGAAGATCAGCCCGCGCGTGTCGGGATATCCATTGGCACTGCCTGTGACCGGCGCCGGAGCGTACAAGCCCGTATCCGCGTTTCCGGTGGTCGAGAAGTAAGCCAGCGTGCCGCCATACTTGCGCTGGTAGATATAGGATGCCTTGGCCTTGAAGGTCGTGAGGTGGTCGGTCGGGTTCGCCGGTGTGGGGCCAGCGCCTATGCCGCCGCTGGGAAAGCTCGCGCGCCAGTCCTGTTTCTCGTAGATCCAGGCTGCCTGGGCAGTAAAGGCATGGGGTAGCGTGAGGTACTGGTACTGCGCGTCCAACGCATAGTCGCTGAAGCGGTCCGTGGGCGTGCCGGGCAGGGTGTTGTCCGGATACCGGCTGGCTATCAGGCCGAAGGTGCCCGCCATGATGGAGTGCGGGCCCCACTCCCGGTTGTACGCCACGCGCCAATATGGGTTCGCGCCACTCAGGCGTGCCACGCCCCCCGGGGTGTTGCTATCTTGTCCGGTCCGGAATACCGAGAATGCCTGGTCGGCCGTCCGATATAGGCCAAATTCGACATAGAGGCTGCGCTGCCAGAAGAGGTACGCGGACGCGCCCGCCACTTGTTGCGCCAGCCCGCCATCGATGAGCGTGCTCGCCGTTGGCGTGAGCGAAACACTGCTCGACGCGTAGGGATAACCGAAAGCTGGCGTGCTGTTCCACACGTCGGAGACCGTCGGGTTGTTGTTGACGGTCATGCCGTAGATGAAGTCGACATCGTTATCTGTCAGGTGCCACGCGGCGCGGATATCTGTGTTGTCGAGCGCGGCATGGTGGGCGATGCCATCGTAGGTCCATTGCCCAAAGGCACCCACATGGTCAACGATGCGGCCGGCATAGAAGACGCTAGCCTGCTGCAACGTAGTATCGCCATCGCGCAGGAAGTCGTAATTGGCCCGGTCAAGCGTCCTGGTATGTGTTTTTGAGACCTGCACCATTGCCGAGACTGGAATGGTGGTGTTGTTCGTCAAGGTGTAGCCAGTCAACTTGAAGAAACGGCCGAACGGGGTCAGTTCGGGAAAACTCACATGGCACGCCATGCAGGCCATGCCCGTCTGGCGGGCAAAGGCGGGAACCGCCTCTGCCTCCCTCGGCAGCAGAGCAACCACGCAGGCGAGCGTCAATAGCGCCTTTACGGCGTACCGTGTGTAAGCCCTCATCATGTCCCCCGGCTTCCCTTTGGATTACGTTCTTAGGCTGGCACTTTTTCCAATCCTAGAAAATCAAGTAACCTTTGAACAGGAATTCCGACGCAAAGAGCTTGTGCTGCGTCAAGTTGCAGCGGATGCGGGCGGCCAGCCGCGACTTCGACGATCCCCTTTGCCGCCGTCCAGGCGATTCTTCCAACCCTCTTGATGAGGAAATATGCCCAGGCGACATAAAGAACAGCATCGTGTTGAGGCCATTGGGTGGCTGCGTGCCGCGGTGCTCGGCGCCAATGACGGCATCGTATCGACCGCAAGTCTCGTTATCGGCGTGGCATCGGCACACACCGCTCACGCAAATATCGTGCTCACGGCCGCCGCGGGTCTGGTCGCAGGAGCCATGTCGATGGCAACAGGGGAATACGTATCAGTTTCATCTCAGGCAGATACCGAAGCGGCGGCCTTGTTCCAGGAACAGGCTGAACTCGACGCCGATTTTCCACGCGAGCAGCAAGAACTGACCGCGATCTATATGCACCGTGGCCTGGATCTTTCGCTTGCCAGGCAGGTTGCCGAAAAGCTGATGGCGCACGACGCCCTCGGCACGCATGCACGCGATGAACTGGGGCTTTCGACTGCGACCGCCGCACGGCCTTTGCACGCCGCGCTGGCTTCCGCCAGCAGTTTTTCGGTCGGCGCTGCCCTGCCGGCTACCGTCGCAGCGCTTGCCCCCGAATCGGCAGTGATCCCGTGCATAGTGATCTCGGCGTTGATATCGCTGGCTGCCCTGGGCGGCCTGGCTGCAAAAACCGGCGGTGCGAGGGTCGGCCCGGGCGTTATCCGCGTGGTCTTCTGGAGTGCCTTGGCCATGGCTGTGTCATCGGGCATCGGCCTGTTGTTTGGCAGGACAGGCTGAGACTCCTTAGCTCGACGGCGCGGCGTTCGGGGCGCCGCTTGAAAGGCTCCCGCTCTAGCTAAGCACAAGCCGAATGCGCCGCGGTGGTATCGAATGGACAGGCATGCTCCTGAATCACGGACCGGCAGATTGAGCACTATACTGAAACGCTACATATCCTCATCGGCGAAGCGGGATAGCCATTGCGCGATGGCATGAGGCATCCTGCCTATTCGCGATCCGGAGGTTGCCATGAATCCGCTCGTCCAGGCCCTGACTATCTGTAGCGGGAAACTGCTGGGGGAACTCGAAACGATCTACAAGGATATCCACCAGCACCCGGAACTGTCGATGCAAGAGGTTCGCACCGCCAAGCTCGCGGCCGACTACATCGAAGCGCTCGGCTACGCGGTGACGCGCGCGGTTGGCGTCACGGGCGTCGTCGGCGTATTGCGCAATGGCGAAGGCCCCACCGTGATGCTGCGCGCCGACATGGATGCGCTACCCATGGCGGAGAATACGGGCCTGCCCTATGCCAGCACCGTCAAGGCAAAAGATGAAGATGGTGTAGAGGTCGGCGTGGCCCACTCCTGCGGACACGACCTGCACGTGACATGGCTGATGGGGGCGTCGCGCATTTTTGCAGAGCATCGCGACGCCTGGAAAGGCACTGTCATGCTCGTGTTCCAGCCCGGCGAGGAAGTGGGCCGGGGTGCGGCGAGCATGGTTCAGGATTGGGGGGAGGGGCGCTTCCCCAAGCCAGACATTATCCTGGGCCAGCACGTGATGGTAGGACCGAGTGGAACGGTCCGCTACCGCCCAGGTGTTATCTTGTCAGCCGGTGACAGCTTGAAGATCAAACTATTCGGCCGCGGGTCACATGGCTCACAACCGCAGACCGCCATCGATCCGGTGATCATGGCTGCCGCCACCACTTTACGTCTGCAAACCATCGTTTCGCGTGAAATCTCGCCGCTGGACAATGCCGTGTTGACCATTGGCTCGCTGCAGGCCGGCACCAAGGAAAACATCATTCCCGACGATGCCACGATCAAGCTCAATATGCGCACCTTCGACGAAGATGTGCGCGAGTACATGCTGTCATCCGTCAGGCGAATCTGCTGCGCCGAGTGCGATGCCTCCAACGCCGAGCGGCCGCCCGAGTTCACCACCCTCAGCAGTTACCCGCTAACCGAAAACGACGATGCGTCGACGCAGAAGATCGCGGCGGCCTTCAAGGCGCAGTTTGGCGACCAGGCCTATGAGACGGCTCCGGCGTCGGCAAGCGAAGACTTCAGCATCTTCGGGCGTACGTGGAATGTGCCGTACGTCTTCTGGTTCGTCGGCGGTACCGCCCCCAGTGTGTATGCGCAGGCCAAGAAGGACAAGCAAATCAACAAGATACCTAGCAATCACTCGCCCAAGTTTGCACCGGTCATCCACCCGACGCTGGAAACGGGGCTGCAGGCCATGTTGACAGCCGCGTCTGCCTGGCTTTGCGGTCATCAAGAGGCATGATGGAACACAGTCTCTTTGCCTTGGTCGACCTGTTCGGTACCTTCGCCTTTGCAGTCAGCGGTGCCCTTGCCGCCGAACAGAAACGCCTCGATCTGTTCGGCGTCGTCGCGATCAGCTACATGACAGCCTGCGGCGGAGGCATCGTTCGGGATCTTTGCCTGGGCTCGTTACCGCCGGTGGGCATCTCGGATTGGCGGTATCTCGCGACCTCGGCATTGGCCGCGGCGATGGCAATCTGGGCGAGACCAATCGTCGACCATCTTCAGCATCCTGTCGTTTTTTTTGACTCGCTTGGACTGGGCTTCTTTGCTGTCGTTGGCGCACACAAGGCGCTGCTGTTTGGCCACAACATCGAGGTGGCCATCGTGCTCGGCATGGTGACCGCGGTCGGCGGCGGCGTGGCGCGAGATGTGGTGCTCAATCGCGTACCGATCATCCTGCAGAAGGAAATCTACGCACTTGCCGCACTGGTTGGCGCAGCCTTGCAAGTGCTTGGACAACTCATGGAATGGAGGGTGGCAGTTACGCCCTGGTTCGCGGCGTCGATCTGCTTCGCAATCCGCCTGCTTGCGCTCCGCTATTCCTGGAGCCTTCCTGTTTTTCACAAGACGGACGCCGCGCACTGAAAAAAGGCCGGCAGATCTGCCGGCCAAGCGTCCTTGCACCCAGTGAACAAAGGCAAGGTCGATATGACTTGTCTCCAGCGCACCCCGACAGCACGCTGGCTGAAATCGCGAGCGCTATTAGAAGCGGTGACGCACGCCAACCATGGCGCCGGTCTGGTTCTGGCCAGGCAGGGTGTTCATTGTGTTGGTCACGCCGTAGGTTGCCTGCCCCTTGTTCTTCACGTAGCCGAGCAGCACGTAGGCATCGGTGCGCTTGGACAGGGCATAGTCGGCATTCAAGACGTACATCCACGAACTGTTGCTGTCCTTGCGGGCGTCGGTGTAGTAAGCCGCGCCGGTCAGGCTGAAGGCAGGGGTGAACTTATACAGCGCGCCCAGCCAGTACAGGTTGTCCTGGCGGACTGCGGTCGCGCTGGTGACCTCATCGCGCATCCAGCGATAGCCGGCGAACACCTTGGCGTCGCCGAACGCATACGCGCCACCGATTGCGGCGCGCTTGGCCGCAGCGCCGGACGTGGCAATGGTGCTGCCCTGGTACTGGTCATAGGCGACACCCACCGAGACCGGGCCGTTCGCGTACGCCAAGCCGCCACCGAAGTTCTTGCCAACCCGGAAGCTACCGGGCACTTCCCCACCATTGGCGACGTTGCTATCGCGGCCGAAGCTGTAGAAACCCGTGGCGGTCAGGCCGCCGAACTTGCCGGTGTACTTGACGGCGTTGTCGGCGCGGCCGTTGAAGCCCTGGGTATCGACCGAGTTGAGCGAGTAGCTGCTGCCGACCGCCATCGGGTCGTAGGCGCCGAACAGGTCATACAGGGCGTTTTGCTGGCGGCCCAGCGTGACTGCGCCGAAGTTGCTCTGCAAGCCGACATAGGCCTGACGGCCAAACAAGCGGTTGCCTTGGCCGGACTTCCCCGTGTCGAGGTCAAAACCGCTTTCCAGCACGAAGATGCCCTTCAGGTTATTACCCAGGTCCTCCACACCGCGAATGCCCCAGCGCGAACCGGAGAGGCCACCGGACGTCACGCCTGTGACCGAGCCGCCACCGTTAGGGCCTTGCACGTGACTCTGGAAGCTAACGCCGGCATCGGCGATGCCGTAAAGCGTCACGCCGGACGATTGCGCCGAAGCAGCGGTGGACACGGCGCACGCAGCAGCTGCTGCCAAAACGAAGAGAGGTTTTTTCATGATCATTTTTCGGTTTCTGATTGATCCGGTAGGGTCGCGCTACCGGGGAAGCCTGCCTTGGCGAGAAGGCGAGACAACCAAGGCCAACTCCATGCGAGTGACGCATCGTAAGGCACTTATGTGACAGCAATAAGTAAATAGTTATCAGATATAAACATCTATTGTTCCGCATACGGGAATAACTGTTCGGGCAGGCGGCCAGTGAAGCATCGCCCTGAGGGCGTGCGCGGCGCTAAGCGGGGACGCGACCCACGCGCTTGAGTTGCAGTAAGGCAGCGAGTTTGGCGAGAGCCCAGAAGGACCTGCCAGGCTATGCCGCCAGGGCATGGAGTTGCCACACTGTGGCGGTAGCGCACCCTCCGGGCCGGTGGATTCACCCCTTGGCAAGACAGCGATCCACGCAGCGATCGCTGCGTGGCCAGGGCACCACCGCGGTGAACCGCGCGCGCATCAGGCCTGAGGCCCGCCCTGCCGCTTCAGCGCCATCGCCAGCACACGCGCCACGTGCATGGCCTCGGTGTCGGCGCCGTCCAGGATCTGGTGGCGGCAGCTGGTGCCGTCGGCCACCACGATGGCATTGGCGGCGCGCTTGCGCACCGCGGGCAGCAGCGCCAGCTCGGCCATGGCCTTGGACGCCTCGTAATGCTCGGCCTCGTAGCCAAAGCTGCCCGCCATGCCGCAGCAGGACGATTCCACCGGGGAGACCTTCAGGCCGGGGATCCAGCCCAGCACGGTCTGCACCGGGGTGAAGGCGTCGAATGCCTTCTGGTGGCAGTGGCCGTGCACCACGGCCTCGCTCGTCTGCAGCGCATCGAGATCGAGCGCAAGGCGGCCGGCTGCCTTCTCGCGCACCAGGAACTCCTCGAACAGGAAGGCCTGCGCGGCCAGCTTCCTGGCGTCGTCGCCGTAGCCATAGCTCAGGAACTCGTCACGCAGGGACAGCAGGCACGAAGGCTCCAGGCCGACGATGGGAATGTCGCGATCGACATAGGGCTTGACCGCATCCAGCAGGCGCCGCGCCTCCTCCCTGGCCTGGTCCACCAGCCCCGCCGCAAGAAAGGTGCGGCCACAGCACAAGGGGCGCTCGCCTTCGCGGCGGTTGAAATGCACCGTGTAGCCCGCCGCCTCCAGCACCTGCTGCGCCGCCAGTGCGTTCTCCGGCTCCATGTAGTTGCTGAAGGTGTCGACGAAGAGCATGACTTCGCGGCCCTCCCCGCCCTGGCGCATTGCCTTGGCTTTCGACAGGAACGCGGCCTTGAAGCGCGGCAGCGAGCGTTGCGGCGCGAACCCCATGGCCCGCTTCACCACACCGGAGATGCCGGGGATGCCATCGGCCAGCGCCAGCAGTGCGGCAAGGCGGCTCGCCACGCTCGCATAGCGCGGCATGAACGCCACCATGCGCTCGCGCAGGGTGATGCCGTGCCGCCGGGCCCAGGCATGGCGCGCTTCGATCTTGAACCTGGCCATGTCCACGCCGGTCGGGCAATCGCGCTTGCAGCCTTTGCAGGCGACGCACAGGTCGAGCGCTTCCTTGACTTCGGGGCTGGCAAGGCCGTCATCGCCCAGCTGCCCCGACACTGCCAGGCGCAGCGTATTGGCACGGCCGCGCGTGACGTGCTGCTCGTCCTTGGTCACGCGATAGCTCGGGCACATGGTGCCCGCATCGAACTTGCGGCAGTGGCCGTTGTTGTTGCACATCTCCACCGCCGCGGCCAGGCCGCCGGCGCGGTCGGTGCCCGTGCCGGGCGCCGTTTCCTCGCCGGTGAGCGGGTTGCGGCTGACGTTCCATGCGGACCAGTCGAGCGCCGGCGTGAGCGGCAAGGCGGCATAGCCCGGCGCAAAGCGGAAGTTCTCGCGCGCGTCCATCCTGGGCGGGCGTACGATCTTGTCCGGGTTGAAGCGGTTGTCCGGATCGAACAGCGCCTTGATCTCGCCGAAGGCGGCGTTGATGCGCGGGCCATACTGCCAGGCCACCCATTCGCCCCGGCACAGGCCATCGCCGTGTTCTCCGGAGTACGCGCCCTTGTACTCGCGCACCAGCTCGGCGGCTTCCTCGGCGATCTCTCGCATGCGCTCCGCGCCGTCGCGCCGCATGTCCAGGATTGGGCGCACATGCAGCGTGCCCACGCTGGCATGGGCATACCAGGTGCCTTCGGTCTCGTGCTTGTGGAACACGGCGGTAAGCCGGCGGGTGTACTCGGCCAGGTGCTCCAGCGGCACGGCGCAATCCTCGATGAAGGAAACCGGCTTGCCGTCGCCCTTCATGCTCATCATGATATTGAGCCCGGCCTTGCGCACGTCCCACAACGCCTTCTGCGACTTGGCGTCGGCCATCTTGACCACCGAGCCGGGCAACCCCAGGTCGCTCATCAGCGCCGCCAGGTCGTCGAGCTGCGCCAGCAGCGCGCTGTGTTCCTCCCCCGCGAACTCGACCAGCAGGATGGCCTGCGGCTCGCCAGACAAGGCGCTCTCGATGACGGGGCGGAACGCCGGGTTCTCCATCGACAGGTCGATCATGGTGCGATCCACCAGTTCCACCGCAACCGGCTTGAGCCTGACGATATGCTGCGTCATGTCCATGGCCTGGTAGAACGTGGGGAAATTCACCACGCCCAGCACCTTGTGCCGCGGCAGCGCAGACAGCTTCAGCGTGACCTGGCGGCTATAAGCCAGCGTGCCTTCCGAGCCCACGAGGATATGCGAGAGATTGGCGTAGCCGTCGTCGGTATAGGCGCGCGGATTCTGGCATGCGAACAGGTCGATGTTGTAGCCGGCCACACGGCGCAGCACCTTGGGCATGCGCTCGGCAATCTCGTCGCGCTCGCGCGTGGCAATGCGTTGCAAGCCCTGCAGAATGCCCGCCACGCGCGCGTCGGAAACGGGTGCCTTGAGCGTGCCGAAATGGCATTGGCTGCCATCTGCCAGCACGGCATCGATGCCCAGCACGTTGTGCACCATGTTGCCGTACTCGATGGAGCGCGAGCCGCAAGAGTTGTTGCCGGCCATGCCGCCGATGGTGCACTGCGCCCCCGTCGATACATCCACCGGGAACCACAGCCCGTGCGGCTTGAGCCAGGCGTTGAGGTGGTCCAGCACGATGCCGGGCTCAACCGTGACGGTGGCGGCCACGGGATCGAAATCCACCACGTTGTTCAGCCACTTGCTGTTGTCGATCACCAGCGCCTCGCCAACCGTCTGGCCGCACTGGCTGGTGCCGGCGCCGCGCGCCAGCACCGGGGCCTTCTCGTCGCGGGCGATCTCCAGCGCCAGCAACAGGTCCGCCTGGTCCCGCGGCACCACCACGCCGATCGGCGTGATCTGATAGATGGAGGCATCGGTGGCGTAGCGGCCCCGGGTGGCGCGGTCGAAGAACACGTCGCCGCGCAGTTCCTTGCGCAAACGGGCCGAGAGCGGCGACAGGGCCGGGCCGGCGCGGCCCGGCGACGGCACCAGATGGATCGGCTTGACGAGCATCGGGGAGGAGGATGGGTTCATGGCTTTCTACCAGGGCTTGTGTGGCGCGGTGCCGTGCCGGCGCGCCTTGTCATGCGAGGATCAGTTCTGCGTGGCTCAGGCGCGCAACGGCTTCGAGGCATCCGCGGGCTCGGCTTCGAACTTGCTCTCTGGCTGCATGCGCAAGGCCAGGATCACGCCGACGCCCATCAGCACCATGCTGCCGATAAAGGGCAGCTCCCAGCTGCCGAAGCGGTCGATCAGGTAGCCCGAGAGCACCGGCGAGATGATCGCGGCCAGCGCCGAGCCGGAATTCATCATGCCGCTCGCGGTGCCGGAATGCTCCGGCGCGATGTCCATGGGAATCGCCCACATCGGCCCGATCGTCATCTCGGCAAAGAAGAAGCCGGCGGCCAGGCAAGCCATCGAGACATAGAGGTTGTGCGTAAACAACAGGGGGAGCAGCGACAACATGGTCAGCAGCATGCAGACCGCCACCATCGCGCTGCGCGCGCGCTTCAGGCTGCCCGTACGGTCGTAGAGCTTGTCGGTGACGACGCCGCCCAGGGTATCGCCGATCACGCCGGCAAAGAACACGGCGGAGGCAAAGATGGCGGACTTCTTCAGGTCCAGGTCGTAGCTATGCAGAAAGTACTGCGGAATCCAGCTCAGGAACAACCACAGGGTCCAGCCGTAGCAGAAGTAGACGATGGTCACGGGGGCCATGCGCTTGAACAGGCGGCGCCAGGGCACGTCGGCAGCCTTCTTCCTGGGGGCCGGCAGCGTCTCGAGTTCTGCCGGGGTCATGCGGGGATGGTCCTTCGGATGCTCGGTGAACGTCACCGCCCACAGCGCCACCCAGACCAGGCTGATCGCGCCGCAGATGTAGAACGACTCGCGCCAGCCGTAGACCGCCATGATGGCGACAACCGCGGCCGGGGCCACGGCGTTGCCGACCCGGGCGCAGGCATGGGTGATCCCCTGCGCGAAGCCGCGCTTTTCCTTGGGCACCCAGCGTGCCATGGCGGCGGTGGCAGCCGGAAAGGTAGCGCCCTCGCCCAGGCCCAGCAGCAAGCGCGCGGCGAGCAGGGAAACCAGACCGCCGGCAAAGCCAGTGAGCAACGTGGCAGCAGCCCACAGCACGCCGCAGACCATCAGGGTGCGCTTGGCGCCGAACCGGTCGCTCACCCAGCCGCCGATGATCTGGAACACCAGGTAGGGATACGCAAAGGCCGAGAACACCAGGCCGATCTCGGTCTTGCTGAGGTTGAACTCCTGGCCAAAGCCGGCCGCGGCCGTGCTCACATTGACGCGGTCCAGGTAAGTGATGAAATACATGATGCATAGCATCCCCAGCACGACGCTGGTTGCACGCAGGCGCTTCATGGTTTGTCTCCGTTGTGTTATTCCTGCCCGCCCGGCGGGACGCCGGGGCCAGGGCAAATTCATCGCGGCCGGCTCTATGGCCGGCTCCATGGCCAGTTCGCGCTACCGCCCACAGGCGGTGGCATGGCTGCCGAATGGCAAAAATGGGCGGCACCTGTCCCTGGCCTCACCCCAAGGAGTGAAGCCACGCCTGCTTGCACTGGTTAACTTGTTGTTGCCTTGCGCGGGTTCAGGAAGGCCGCCCTGCCCTCCCGTGCTGGCTTATGCCGCGGCCTTCAGCACCGGGCTATCCGCATGCGATGCCAGGTACTCCATCGCCGCCACCACGCCGCTGGCCGCCACCGGCACGCCGGCGAGCTTCAGCCCCATCTCGCAGCCGGACAGCGTGGCCATCAACGTGAGGTCGTTGCAGTCGCCGAGATGCCCGATGCGGAACATCTTGCCGCGGATCTTGCCCAGCGCCTGTCCCAACGACATGTCGAAGCGTTCATAGATGCGCTTGCGCACTTCGTCGGCGTCCACGCCGTCGGGCATCATCACGCCCGTCAGCACGGGGCTGTACACGGAGGCATCCGCGCACTGGATCTCCAGGCCCCAGGCCCGCACCGCGCGGCGGGTGGCTTCGGCCAGCCGCTGGTGCCGCGCGAAGACGTTGTCCAGGCCCTCCTCCAGGATCATGTCCAGCGCCTCGGACAGGCCATAGAGCAGATTGGTGTTCGGCGTGTACGGCCAGTAGCCGTTCTTGTTGGCTTCGATGATCTCGTCCCAGGCCCAGAACGCGCGCGGCAGCTTTGCCGCCTTGCTGGCCGCGATGGCCTTGGGCGACAGCGCATTGAAGCTGATCCCCGGCGGCAGCATCAGCCCCTTCTGCGAACCCGATACCGTCACGTCCACGCCCCACTCGTCATGGCGATAGTCCGCCGAGGCCAGGCCGGAGATGGTGTCCACCAGCAGCAGCGCCGGGTGGCCGGCCGCGTCGATGGCGCGGCGCACCGCAGCGACGTCGGAGGTCACGCCGGTCGAGGTCTCGTTGTGCACCACGCACACCGCCTTGATGGCGTGCGCGCTGTCGGCGCGCAGGCGGGCTTCGATCATGTCGGCCCGCACGCCATGGCGCCAGCCCTCGACGCCTGGCAGCCCGAGAAATTCCGGCTTCAACCCGAGCGCTTGCGCCATCTTTTTCCACAGCGTGGCGAAGTGACCCGTCTCGAACATCAGCACCGTGTCGCCGGGGCTCAGTGTGTTGGTCAGTGCAGCCTCCCAGGCGCCGGTGCCAGAGGCCGGATAGATGATGACCGGCTGCTCGGTCTTGAAGATCTTCTTGATGTCCGCCAGCACCTTGCGGCCCAGCGCGCCGAACTCCGGGCCACGGTGGTCGATGGTCGGGTAGCTCATGGCACGCAGGATCCGGTCGGGCACGGGGCTCGGGCCGGGGATCTGCAGGAAGTGGCGGCCGGCGGGGTGGAAGTCGAGTTTGATCATGGGTTGTTCCTCCTTTGTGAATTATGCATTTTGCATTCAAAATACTTTAGCAGACGAAACGCGCCACATCCAAGCGCTGTTTTGGCCTGAACACCGGGTGTTTACCCCGGTTCTGGGTGCCTGCCAGGAGATGCAGTAGAATGCGAAAAACGCAAAGATAAGGACTTTGAATGCAGAATCCATCTGGCAACGACCTCACGCGCCCTGCCGCGGTCCTCCCCAAGGTTGAGCGCCAGCGGCTGCACGACACCGTGGTCGACCACCTGCGCAAGTTCATCGTGGAAGGCGTGCTGTCCCCGGGCATGAAGCTCAACGAGCGTGAGCTATGTGAAACGCTGGGCATCTCCCGCACGCCGCTGCGCGAGGCGTTCAAGGTGCTGGCGGCGGAGGGCCTGATCGAGATCTCGCCCAACCGGGGCGCCAGCGTCTCGCGCATGACCGAGGCGGAAGTCTGGGAAACGTTCGAGCTGATGAGCGGCCTGGAAGCCTTCTCGGGCGAACTGGCTTGCGAGCGCATCACGCCGGCCGAGCTCGCCGAGATCAAGGCGCTGCATTATTCGATGCTGGCCTGCCGCGTGCAGAACGACCTGCCGGGCTACTACAGCCGCAACCAGGAAATCCACGACCGCATCAACGAGGCGGCCCGCAACACCGCGCTGCGCCAGACCTACCAGGGCATCAACCGCCGCCTGAAGGCGCTGCGCTTTCGCTCCAACCACCAGACGGACAAGTGGGACCGCGCCGTGCATGATCACGAAGACATGATCAAGGCACTGGAAGCGCGTGACGGCAAGCTGCTTGGCGCCATCCTCAAGCGCCACTTGCTGGAGAAGCGCGACGCCATCATGCAGATCCATCCGGATCCGGTCGGCGACCCGCCTGCCCATAACGACTAAAGTCAGACGGTCTCCGATAGCCATGTGCTGGCACTGGACCAAAATGGAGTCAGCCGCTATCTGCAAGACCCCCACGGGAGATTGTCATGACAGCCCATAACATCCACGTTTTGCCACACGGTTCCGGATGGGACGTGATCCAGGAGGGCGCGCGGTATGCCAACTCGCATCACGCGTCCCAGGAAGACGCCGTGGAGGCCGGCACGCGCGACGCCCAGCGCGAGCAGGTCGAGTTATTGATTCACGGACAGGACGGACAGATCCATACCCGCAGCAGCTTCGGGCATGAGCCTCGCTCGATATAGCATGAAGATGGCCAAGCCGATAAGCGAGACGGATGAGAGAAACCGATAAGCGAAACCGAACGGCACGACATGGCATCCAGCAGCCGGAAGGGCAATCCGGGACATAAGCCCAGGTCCTGACGCCATGTCCCCGCGTGGGCTGGCGTCTACGTGCCGTTCTTGCCCCCCGTGCTGGCCACCGTTGCCGCCGCCCCCTGTGCCGGCGCGGGCGGCGCTCCACTGATCTTGGGCACGCACTCGGCGCGGAACCACGCAACGGTGATCGGCTCGCCGGCCATCAAGCGCTTCGCGGTAGGCACCACCTGCTCGCCAACCAGCATCCCAAGCAGCCCGATCAAGGCAATGGCGGGCGGGGCCGGCGAGCGGACCTGCAACAGCGCATAGATGATGCCAACCAGAATCCCCGCGCCGAACGAAACAAGAAACAGCTTCATGGTCCTTCTCCCTGGAAGTAGCCGCCGCTCAGGATGGTGGTGCGGGCCAAAGCGTGCTCCCTGCCATCAGAATGCCCAGCAGGAGCAACCCAACGCGCCCCAGAACCCGCGGTGGTCCGACACCGGCGCGCTGGACTGCCACGCGCCCGCGTGCGCATGGCCGTGCACGCCGCAGGCGCTCGCGCAGCCGCAGCCAGCCGTCACGGCCAGCGCCTGCGCGCCGGGCGCTAGCCGTGGCTGGTAGCCGCCAAAAGCGCGCACCGGCGCCCAGTCCGGCATGGCGGCCGGCAGCGGCGGCGCCAGCGTGCCGAAGTCGCCATCGCCATACACCACCTTGCCACCCAGCACCGTCATCACCGAGGTGATGTCCTGGATCTCGTCTCCGGGCACGCTGAAGTAGTCGGCGGACAGCACCGCCAGGTCGGCCAGCTGGCCGGCCTGGATCTGGCCCTTCTTGCCTTGCTCGGAGGAGAACCAGGTATTGGCTTCGGTCCACAGCCGCAGCGCCGTTTCGCGGTCGAGCAGGTTCGCTTGCGGATACATCGACAGCCCACCCACGGTCTTGCCGGTAGTCAGCCAGTACAGCGACACCCACGGGTTGTACGAGGCCACGCGCGTGGCATCGGTGCCGGCACCGACCTTGACGCCGCGCTCGAGCATGCGCTTGATCGGCGGCGTGGCCTCGGCCGCGCGCGCGCCGTAGCGCTCGACGAAATACTCGCCCTGGTAGGCCATGCGGTGTTGCACGGCGATGCCGCCGCCCAGCGCCGCGATGCGGTCGATGTTGCGGTCCGTGATGGTCTCGGCGTGGTCGAAGAACCAGTGCAGGCCATCGAAGGGCACATCCTTCGCTACCTTCTCGTAGACGTCCAGCGCGCGGGAGATGGTCTCGTTGTAGGTGGCGTGCAGGCGCCAGGGCCAGCGGTTCTCCGCCAGCAGGCGGATCACCGGCTCCAGGTCGCCTTCCATCGACGGTGGCATGTCGGGCCGCTCGACGCGGAAGTCCTCGAAGTCGGCGGCGCTGTAGACCAGCATCTCGCCGGCGCCGTTGTGGCGGTACAGGTCGTCACCCTGGCCAGGCTTGATCTGCTTGGACCAGCCGCTGAAATCGCTGAGCTCGTCCTTGGGCTTTTGCGTGAACAGGTTGTAGGCCAGGCGCACCGTGAGCTGGCCGTCCTTGTGCAGCTCCTCGATGATGTGGTAGTCCTCCGGGTAGTTCTGGTAGCCGCCGCCGGCGTCGATGACGCCGGTCACGCCAAGACGGTTCACCTCGCGCATGAAATGGCGCGTGGAGTTCTTCTGGTATTCGGGCGGCAGCTTGGGGCCCTTGGCCAGCGTGGCGTAGAGGATGGTGGCGTTTGGCTTGGCGAGCAGCAAGCCGGTGGGATTTCCCGCCTTGTCGTGCACGATCTCGCCGCCCGGCGGGTTCGGCGTGTCCTTGGTATAGCCCACGGCGCGCAGGGCGGCGCCGTT
>NZ_JBXASU010000096.1:0-26562 GCF_058809705.1 Cupriavidus sp. MPR-AND1C
GCGTTGAGCAAGCGTTGAGCAAGCGTTGAGCAAGCGTTGAGCAAGCGTTGAGCAAGCGTTGAGCAAGCGTTGAGCAAGCGTTGAGCAAGCGTTGCGCGGCGTCCTGCGCATCCGATCTGATTCTCTGGCGGAGCACCTGATTCGATGCTTGGTTCGGGCGAGGCGCACCGTCCGCGCATGCCGCATCGCCCAAGAAGGCCGGCGGCCGCGCGGGCGGACTCGATTGCGCGTTCAACTGACGGTATGCCATTCGCCGCGACGGCATGCGGTGCACGGCGCGGACAGTCCGCGCTACTGGTAATCCACCAGCACGGACATCATGCTGGAAATCCTGCCGGGAGTGACCGTCGCTTCGGTTTGAATGTAGCGTGCGTTCATCGGGACCGAGTACGAGCCGCCGCTCGAGGAGCTATATGCGGCGAGCGGCAGCCGTTGATTGAACGTCGCGGGCGCGCCGTCCCTGCCGGTGATCTGGATCGCCACGCCCTTTGCCGTCGTGCCGCCGGCGACCGGCAGCGCGCCGGCGAAGGCGGGCGCCGTGCCTCCGAGCGGGTTGAGTGTATAACCGATGCGCGCGTAGCCGGGCGGGCAGTTGTTGAAGCGAAGCTCGAATCCCTTCGTGCCCGACATGTCGCCGGTCGATCCCACGCCCTTGAGCTTGTGCACGACCATGGCGGGCAGAGCGACGCTTTGGTCCGGTGTCGAACAGGTGCCGTTGATCAGCCTGATGGTGGCCGCCAGGACAATGGCGAGACCGGGCAGGTCCACCGTGCATGCTTGGCCAGAGCTTACCCAAACGTTGGGCACGCACAAGGTGAAATAGGACGGATTGCCGATTTGTTGGCCCGCGAGGCTGCCCGCCGACAGTTGGCGGCCGTCGCGCACCAGTTGCACTTCCAGCGGCGATCTGAGGATGAAAGCGTTGCCAGTTTTGTGGCCGAACCCGGAGATGGGCTGGCCGTTCGCCAACAGGCGGGCCGAGATGCCCGATACGTTGGTCACGATTAACGGTCCGGGATTGATTGTACTCGCGCCGTTCGGCCAGAGCGATACCGCAGCAACCTCGCACGACGGCAATGTGCCGCAGAATTGACTCGACGGAATCGTGTAGCGGCTGATCACGGTGCCTACCGGCAAGGTGTTCGGCAGGTTAAGCGTCGCTCCAAACGCCGTAACCTGGGTCATGGCAAGTGCTTTTGGCGAAATCGACGCGACAACGACGAGCACGAATGCCGGGATCAGGCGCGCAGCAAGACCCCGGAGGAATTGATTGAGCTGTTGCATGGTGGAAATGTTTACCTCAGTAAACGAGGGAAACTCTCGTCCCCCCGTGCCGTCCCTCTGATCGGATCATCCTTTGTATTACCGGGACTCATGGGCTTGAATCAGAATGCTATAGAGATTGCAAGTCGTTTAAAATAGGACGAGTACTAAACTGCGTGCCGTCGACGAGAAGGCGTTTCGTCGTTGGCGCAACAAGGGCCGTGCCATGGGCTTTCAGCGAGGAACAGGGCCGGTGTGATTGAATTGCCGATAGGCAAATTGCAGACTCCAGGGCGCGTAGACATAGTGCAGTGCTCGCCCCACGGCGGTGCCGTCGGCTTGCGGGCGGGCTTCATTGCGCAGATCCAGCGTGACAAGGACCAAAAGCGCCACCTTGACGTCGGAGTAGCGGTCGCGTGGCAAGAGCCTGGCCGCGATGCCTTGCGCCATGTCCTGCTGTTGTGGCGGCAGGCTTGCCAGGGAGGCGGTAGCAAGCGCGCAGTATCCGCGGCCCTCCGAGGCAAGCCGCCATAGCTGCCATTTTTTCGGGTAATTCATCTTTGATTGCTCTGAAATGCTCATCCCGTTTCCCTTATGTTTTTCTAATTTATTATGATTTTTCGTTGCGCAAGTGTTGCGCATCCGATCTGATTCTCTGGCGGCGCACCTGACGGTCAGTTCGCCTTGCTGAGTGTCTTGGGCAGGCAAGACAGAATGTGCAGGAAGGCTCGACACGGCGGCCGATGCGCTCTCGCCGCCGGGCGCAGACGATCGACCGCGTACCCGGCAAGGTGCCGTGCATGCTGCCGCATCGCCGAAGGACGCCGGCGGCCGCGCGGTGCGGACAGTCCGCGCTACTGGTAGTCCACCAGCACGGCCATCATGCCGGAAATCGTGCCGGGAGTGACCGTCGATTCAGTTTGAATGTAGCGTGCGTTCATCGGGACCGTGTACGAGCCGCCGGTCGCGGTGCTGTATGTGCCGAGGCGCAGCGATTGATTGAACTTCGCGGGCGCGCCGTCCTTGCCGGTGATCTGGATCGCCACGCCCCTCGCCGTCGCGCCGCCGGCGACCGGCAGCGCGCCGGCGAAGGCGGGCGCCGTGCCTCCAGCCGGGGCGAGTGTATAACCGATGCGCGCGAAGCCGGGCGGGCAGTTGTCGAAGCGAAGCTCGAACCCCTTCGTGCTGGCCATGTCGCTGGTCGATCCCACGCCCTTGAGATTGTGCACGACCATGGCAGGCAGCGCGACGCTTTGATCCGGTGTCGAACAGGTGCCGTTGATCAGCCTGATGGTGGCCTTCAGTACTATGCTGAGACCGGGGTGGCTCGACGTGCATGGTTGACCAAGTGCCTGCGGAGTGTAGGGTACGCACAAACTGAAGTAGCCAGGGCTGCCATTTGTCTGGCCCGCGAGGCTTCCGGCCGACAGTGAGCGAGCGTCGCGCACCAGTTGCACTTCAAACGGCGAAGTGACGGTGATGGTGGCAGTTCTGTGATTGAACCCGACGATGGGCCGGCCTTCGATCAGCAGGCGAGTCGAGATGCCCGATACGTTGGTCACGATCAACGGTCCGGAATCGACTATGCTCCCGCCGTTCGGCCAAAGCGATACCGCGGCAACCTCGCACGATGGCGATGCGCCGCAGAGTTGACTCAACGGAATCGTGTAGCGGCTGATCACGGTGCCTACCGGCAAGGTGCTCGGCAGGTTAAGCGTCGATCCAAACGCCGTCATGTCGGTCGTCGCAAGTGCTTTCGGCGAAATCGACGCGACAACGACAAGAACGCATGCCGGGATCAGGCGCGTGGCAAGACCCCGGAGGACTTGATGAAACTGTTGCATGGCAGGAATTTTTACCTGCGGTAAGCGAGGGAACATCTCGCCCTCCCATGCCGCGCCTCGATTCGGATCATGCTTTGCACTATCGGGACTCGCGGGCTTGATCCAGGACGCCTGGTGTGCTGCCGCCTGGAATACACGCGCCCGCCACGGGAGCCATTTCGACAGTCTCTTCGCGTCTGGGTGCGAGCCACCGGCACTTCCTGGAGCTTCCAGAATATTCATCCTGATTTCTCTAACTTCCTGTGATTTTGCGTTGCTCAAGCGTTGCGCGGCATCCTGCGCACCCGATCCGATTTTTAGCGGCGCACCTGATTCGATGCATAGTTCGGGCGGGGCGCGCCATCCGCGCTACTGGTAGTCCACCAGCACGGCCATCATGCTGGAAATCGTGCCGGGAGTGACCGTCGCTTCGGTTTGAATGTAGCGTGCGTTCATCGGGACCGAGTACGAGCCGCCGGTCGAGGAGCTATACGCGGCGAGCGGCAGCCGTTGGTTGAACGTCGCGGGCGCGCCGTCCTTGCCGGTGATCTGGATCGCCACGCCCTTTGCCGTCGTGCCGCCGTCGACCGGCAGCGCGCCGGCGAAGGCTGGCGCCGTGCCTGCGGTCGGGCTGAGTACATAGCCGATGCGAGCGAAGCCGGGCGGGCAGTTGTTGAAGCGAAGCTCGAACCCCTTCGTGCCCGACATGTCGCCGGTCGATCCCACGCCCTTGAGCTTGTACACGACCATGGGAGGCAGCGTAACGCTTTGATCCGGTGTCGAACAGGTGCCGTTGATCAGCCTGATGGTGGCCTTCAGAACAATGGCGAAACCGGGGTGGCCAAACAGGCATGCCTGGCCAGGGTTTGCCCAAACGTAGGGCAAGCACAGACCGAAATAGCCCGGGTTGCCGTTTTGCTGGCCCGCGAGGCTGCCGGGCGACAGTGGGCGGCCGTCGCGCACGAGTTGCACTTCCAGCGGCGAATTGGCGATGACTGTGGCGCCGGTTTTGTAGTCGAACCTGGAGACGGGCCGGCCGTTCATCAGCAGGCGACTCGAGATGCCCGATACGTTGGTCTCGATTAACGGTCCGGAATGGATTGTACTTCCACCGTTCGGCCAGAGCGATATCGCAGCAATCTCGCACGACGGCAATGCGCCGCAGAGTTGACTCAACGCAATCGTGTAGCGGCTGATCACGGTGCCTTCCGGCAAAGTGCTTGGCAGGTTCAGCGTCGTTCCAAACGCCGTCAGGTCGGTCATCGCAAGTGCTTTCGGCGAAATCGACGCGACAACGACAAGAACGCATGCCGGGATCAGATGCGCGGTAAGACCTTGGGGGATTTGAGGGAACCGTTGCATGGCAGGAATTTTTACCTTCGGCAGGCGAGGGAACATCTCTCCCTCCCATACCGCGCCTCGATTCGGGTCACGCTTTGTACTATCGGGACTCGCGGGCTTGATCCGGGACGCCCGCACGTGGGCTGCCGCCTGGAATGCACGCGCCCGCCACAGGAACCATTTCGACAGGCTCTTCGCGTATGGGTGCGAGCCACCGGCACTTCCTGGCGCTTCCAGAATATTCATCCTGATTTCTCTCAATTCCTGTGATCTTGCGTTGCTCAAGCGTGGCGCGGCATCCCGCGCACCCGATCCGATGTTTAGCGGCGCACCTGATTCGATGCATAGTTCGGGCGAGTCGCACCATCCGCGCAGGCGGCATCGATCCGCTGCAGCGGCTGCAGCCCCTTTTGCTTCTTTCGCTCCGGCAGGTTGTAGGGGACATGGCATACCGACGATTCGTCCTTGCCCCACCTGACGGTCAGTTCGCCTTGCGATTCCAGGCCGCGCGCGAAGATCTTGCCCATCTGGCCGACCGAGCCGACTTCCTTGCCGCGCTCGTTGAGCACCGTGGCGCCAAACGGGAGCGGCTGGCCATTCGGCCGCCGAGGCTGAATCAGCGCGGAGCGCCCGGATTCCGTGGCGAACTTCAGCATCGGGACCGAGCCCGCCAGCGGCGCCACACGCTGGCTCGTTTCCTTGAGTTCCACATCGGTCGACAACCCCTTCGGGTCCAGCTCGACCGTGTTCATGTTGAACGGCGTGAGGTACGGCACGATCGCGTAGCCGCGGCTATCGATCCGCACGCCCGACGCATTCGTCACGCGCGCGCCTTCCGCTCCCGGTGCTTCGACAATCGCGAAGGTTTCCGAAAGCGGCTGCGACAGCGTGATCCCGCCGGGATGCCCGACCATGGCGCCGCGCGCCGATACGGAGGCCTGCTGGTAATCCGCACCTCCGCTCACGCTCGCACCGAGTTCGACGTTCGGAGCCCGGTACATCACGTTGGCGCCACCAGTGGTGGTCGAGCCGCCTCTGCCGTTCGCGTGATTGGCGTTCAGGCCGTAGGAGAGATTGTTGTCCACGCCGGACGACCCGGAGACCGACGATTGCAGCTGGGTGCGCCCGGCGGTATCGCGCAGCAAGCTTCCGGTGACCGTCCCCGGCGTCTTCCCACCCAGCGGAATCGTCAGGCCGACGTAGTACATCGTGCTCATCTGGCCGCCGGAGTTGCGCTGGCGCGTGGCGGAGACACTGTAGGAGAGATTCTTGTAGGCGTTGCTGTAGCCCACCGAATAGCTCACATCCGAGCCGCTGCGGTTCCAGTATGTCGCCGTGGATGCGGTGGCATTGATGTTGCCGCCGCGCTCGCCGAGCCGCTGGTTGAGTGTCAGCGACGCGCGATTGCGTTGCCGGTAGACCGTGTCGATCGACAGACCGCGCTCGGCCTGCTCGCGGGCGAGCATGGCGTCGTTGAGCCCGAAGAAGCCGGCCGTGGAATAACGGTAGGCCGCGATCGAGATGTTGGTGCCGGTCGCCACCACGTTTTTCGCATAGCTCACCCGCACGCTGGAGCCGTCGAAGCGCTTCACGCCCGGGATCGAGGTGCGGGCCTGCGTGACGTCCGCCCCGAGCGCGCCGTACGAGGTGTTCAACACGCCGCCGCCCATCACCGACACGTAGCCTTCGGCCACGGTGATGCCGCCGTAGCCGGTCAGCAGGTTGGTGAAGCCGTGCTGCCAGGTGCCCTGGGTGAAGAGCGGGTTCTTCGAGCTCTGCTGATTGCGCACCGCACCCGCCACCACGCTGTAGCGGCTGGTGCCAGGACGCAGCGACAGCGGCACGGCCGCATACGGCACGGAGAACGAATGCACGGAACCGTCCGCTTCCGTGACGGCAACGCGCAGGTCGCCGCCGTACCCGGTCGGGTAGAGATCGTCGATCTCGAACGCTCCGGGTGCGACCGTGGTCTCGTAGAGCTTGACGCCGTTCTGCGAAATCGAGACTCTCGCATTGCTGTTGGCCACGCCGCGCACGACCGGCGCGTAACCGCGCAACGAATCCGGCAGCATCCGGTCGTCCGAGGCAATGCGCACCCCGCGGAACTGGGTGGAGTCGAACAGGTCCCCCGAGGTATAGGACTCGCCGATGATGAGTTGCGACGACAACGATGGCAGGTTGCGTTGCAGATAGGTGGCGACGTTCTGGTACTTCTGGCGTCCTTTGTCGTCCAGGTTATACGACCCGTCGTGACGGAAATGCCAGCTCCCCAGGTTGGCGCCGATATTCAGGCCCAGGTATCCCTGGGTCTGCGCATTGCCGCCCTGGCTCTTGGTGCTGTAGACGTTGGCGTTGTAGCCGACCATGCCGACGGGGACGCCGGCATCCCACTGGTCGGGGCTTACGTATCCGCGCGCGTTGCGAACGAGCGAAATCTGCGGAATGCTGAGATTGAGCCGCTGCTCGCCGAAATCGAAACTGGTGCTCGCGTCCGGAATGGCCTGCCCGAGGCGAACGCAGGCATCCGGCTCGGCGAAAGTGGCCTTCACATGGTGAGGCAACTTGCCAAGATTGACGCCCGCCTGCTTCAGCAGCGCTTCATTGAAGCAAGGCTGGGCATCCGCGGAACCGGTTACGGCCTTGAACGGCACACTGGCGCGGCCCACCCAGTTTTGCTCGACATAGATATCGACGCTGTATGTTCCAGGCGGGACGATATTGCTGCGCTGGAACTTCGACAGATCCACGGTGCCGCCGCTGTTGTTGAGAAAACCGCTCTCGAACTCAAGGGGCGTGGACTGGGCTTGTGCGATTTGAAACGGCTCGGGCGTGCCACCATCAGCGTTCGCATTGCTCTGCCAGCCGGCCAGGCCGGTCAGGAGCAAAGCGCATATTGGCCGCAACTGCGGCATGTGGCCAATATCGGAATTCGGACGCTGAATCGGCGGCATACAAAACACTCCTGGAGCAATTCATCAGGCGATCATGGATCGGACCACGCCATCGGATATACGGTCCGAACTTGCCGCCCGACTTCGGTGCGTGGCGCATGGATGCGCAACGCTTGCTTGTGTGGGATTTCTGATTGGCCAGCAATGAGGCTGGCCCGGACGCGCTGGCCGCGCTAACCGGCCAGGCTAGTGCCGCGGGTCGATGGCGACGGGCACTTGCGCATTCTTGTTGCCGCCCCAGTCGTCAATGCTGCTGAACTCGACCGTCGCATCCGCGGCGGGCGCCGATTCCAGCCCCGTGATCGGGAATTTCTGCGACGCGCCGGGAAGTACATAGCCCATGCCTGCGTCGAACGTCTTTCCGCCCATCTTCAACTGGACACTGCCGAGGCTGACGACATAAGGGCTGGGGTTGACGGTCTTCAGGACATACTGGTTGGCTTCGGGGTCCCTGGCGATGTGCCACTTGAGCAGTGCCGGGGCTTCCTCGGCTTTACCCGGCAGTCCCTGCGGCCGGTACATCATTTTGATCCGCGTGCGAAAGGCAACCTGAAGGCGGTTGCGTTCGTCTTCGGCGGCTGGCTTCGGGGGGACGTCCAGTACGTTGATCCAGAACAGCGATTCCTTGTCGGTCGGCAACGGCTCGTTCGTATAGATGATGCGCAGGGTCTGGCCCTTGCCGGGCTCAACGCGGAACATGGTCGGCGTGAGCGTGAACGGCACGTCGATCTTGTCAGGCGAATCATTTTCGCTCCCGGTATCGATCCACGTCTGCACCAGGGAGGGGAGGCGGCCGTCGTTCGTGACCTTGAGGGTCATTTCGCGCTCTTGCGAGGGAAAGACGAGGCGCGTGCCCGATACGACGACGGCTGCGGCGGCCGTTGTCGCGATCGATGCGCAGGCAATCGATGCGGAAACCAGCGCCATCATCCTCGATAACTTCGACTTCGGAATGCTGAGTGTCATATGCGTGTCCTTTGCGTTAATACCTCCTGTCGCAAGCCGCCGGCCGGAGCCGGCCGGACGGCTTGCAAGCTGGTACGTCAATCCCTGTAGATCAGAGATTCGTCCTTGCGCTTAGGGGTACATCAGGGTGTATTGCACGAACGAGTTCGCGCTACCCGCCGTTGCCACGCCAGTCGCCGTGTACTCGGCGGCGTAGCTCAGCTTCGCGATGCCGGTCGTGCCATCGATGTCCACGATCTGCGAGTTCTGGTCGGTGCTGGCCGCGCCCACCTTGATCGGCAGGGACTGATCGTTCAGGATGCCGATTTCCACGTTGGCGGCGGCGTCGGCGCCCTGCAGCTTCAGACGGCCGGTGTCGGCGTTGACGGTCGTGCCGGGTTCGAAGGAAACAGCGACCTTGGTGGGCGCATCCTTGGAGACGGTGCAGCCCGTCAGCGAGAGGACGAACGGCGTACGGCCGGCAGTGGCGCCCGCCTTGGCCAGCGTGCTGGTGCTCACCTTGGGCAGCGCTACGGCCAGATCGTTGGTGCCGCCGTTGATCTTGCAGGTGGAGGCGATCACGCTGCCGGTGAAGTTGATCATGCCGTCAGCAGCTTGTGCCGAGCCAGCCGCGGTCATCAGGCCAGCCGTTGCCAGGGTGATTGCCAGAATTTTCGTTTTCATTTTCAAGTTTCCTCTCGGAGGTTAGTAAAAGCAAGTTTCAAAGGCTGCTTGATACGCATGGCCACTCAGCAATATCGCGAGTGAATGGCATTGCATTCATGCAAGGTTAGAGGCTGCACACTCATTTATGAGTGATTGCCTCGGTACAGGGCGGCTTACAGCCGGTACTGCGGGCGACCCGGTATCAGGGAAGCCAGCCGGAAGATGCGCGATCGCTGCTGCGACTGCGATCAATCAATGCTGGCTATGATTGATGTCATGGCCATACTTGATGAGATCGACATTGCTCTTTATTCCGAGCTTTCGCATGGCACTCATCTTCTGGCAGCTGATTGTCTGTTTGCCCTTCTTGAGAAGGACTGCAATTTCACCGACGGTCATGCCCGATATATAGAGGCGCATCACCTCGGTTTCACGGGCCGAAAGCGGCTGTGACCGATCTATGTTGGACTGCAGGCAAGCCAGCGCCAGTCGGACCCGTGGAGAAATATATTGCCCGCCGGAAGCGCTGACATGAATGGCAGTGATTACCTCTGTTGCATCGTCATGCCGACCCACGATGGCGGAGACGCCAAGGGCCAGGACAGACTTGATGATGGCGGGCTGCTTGTGCCTCGTCAGGATAACAATCTTTGCATTTGGGTGAAGGCGGCGAAGGCGGGATACATAAGACAGCCCATCAGCACCATCACCATATTCATCTCCACGAATGGAGTAGTTCGTTACAACAACATCACAATCGGTATCAGACAAAGCACCGAATAGTTCGGATGACGATTCACACGACGCCAGGACGTTTATCGTCGAAATAGAATTGAGTGCGCATTTCAATCCATCCAGTATCAATGGGGTGTCGTCGGCGATCACCACGTTTATGTTTAACTTACGCATTCTAACCATGGACCCTTTGTTTGCTGATTGTCTGGTTATCCCCTATTTCGATGGCGGCGTGTGGCGTTGCAATATGTGTATCTTGTACGATTCTTGGGCCAAGATACATAGGACATGTACGAAATTTTCAGAAATTAATAGGACAAGTCCTAATCTTTGCAGTTGTTGACATTCAGGCGGCAGCGCCAGGGGAGGCGGTCGCGCCACGGATCGACACAATCTTTACTGCTCAAGGGGCGGTGGCGGCGGCAGGCTGCGGCGCCATGCGCGGCATCAGCTTGCGCGGAAGAAACGCACGATGGCGTCTCGCTGGATGGCGGGCGATATCAGAAAGCCTTGCGCCCGGTGGCAGCCAAACTCCTGGAGAAGCCGTAGTTGGGCTTCGGTCTCCACGCCTTCCGCCACAACGGTCAGGCCCATCTTGCGCCCGAGCTGCACCACGCTCGAAAGGGCGGCACGGAAGGCATCGATCATGATGGCGTCCTTGATCATGGACCCGTCCAGCTTCAGTTCCGTGAAAGGCGTCGCCACCAGTCTGTAGAACGAGCTGAAGCCGCTGCTGAAATCATCCTGGGCCAGGCCAAAGCCGTGCATGCGCAGCCGGCATGCGCCCGCGTAGTAGTTGCTTTCCTGCGCCTCCATGGAGTCTTCGGTCAACTCGAAACAGATGCGCCGCGGATCGCCATTGGCCGCTTTTACCTGCGCATGCAAGCGATCGGGAAGTTCCGGGTCGTCCAGCAGCCTGGTCGTCAGGTTCACGGAGACGGCGATATCCAGGCCGGCGGCCATCCAATCTTGTTGTGCGGCAAGTGTCTGTGCCAGCATGGTCTGCAGCAAGCGGTCCTCAAGCCCTTCGCGCTCAATGGCGGGCAGGAAGGCGCCAGGCAGCAGCAAGCCGAATTTCGGATGTTCCCAACGTGCCAGCGCCTCCGCGGCATGGCCCAGGTCATCGACCAGTGCGTACTTTGGCTGGAACCACGCTTGCATTTCGCCGTTTTCCATCGCGGCGATCAGGGCATCGCGGTGAAATTCCAGGGTGTTGCCGGGAAGGGCGGGACGTACGCGCTTCACGCTTTCGCTGTACGCGCCAAGCGCTGCATTCACGCCTTGCTGGGTGAGCGGCTTCGGCAACGTTGCCATCACCGGGATGCCCCGCGACTCGGCGACCTTGCGGGCGCCGACCAGTATCGGCCGCGGCGCGGTGCTTGTGATGACCAGCGCCGGTGCGAGCGCGGACACAGGCAGGCTCTGGATGATCTGGATGCCGTCGACACCGGCGACATTGAGGCCGGTGACAACCAGGTCAAAAGGGCATTCGCCCAGGCGCTGCAAGGCTTTGGCTCCATCGGTGCAGCCTTCCACATGATGGTCGCCCTGACTGGCGAACATTTGCATTGTGGTGAAGAGGTGCCGCGGATTCTCTTCCACGACCAGGATGCGATGACGGCGCGCGCTGTCCGGGCCTATTGGCTTATCGCGGGAACGCGCGCCTGGGGCGCCATGGAGCAGGGCTTGATGCGGAGCGAGGGTGCTGAGAAATCCTTTCATGCCCACAGGATAAAAGGATGGTTGGCATTACTGAATAGGACGAGTATGAAAGTAGCGCCTCGGGTGAAAGAAATCGACGCGCCAGTCGTGCTCGGCCGCCAATTGGGAGGGCGTCGGCGCGGATGGTATACCATCTGCAAAGTCTACTTCGCACTTGCAGGCGGGAAAGTGATCGAAGGGTATCATTGCGACCGGGGTCGAAACCCTGGCGCCGTGTGGACCAGGAACTGTCCGTGGTGACGTTGCACTCTTTGCCATTGGCATCTTGGGGTCTTGTGCAACTTTCTACAAGCGTGGGCTTGATGGATGACTTTCATTTGCGTGTCATGGTGGCGGACGATCACCCAGTCACGTTGTTCGGCATTGCCCACTCGCTGCAGGGGGCCAGCGGCATCCAGGTAACCGGGACAGCCTCGAATTCCACGGAACTGGTCGATGCGCTCGGCAAGCAGCCTTGCGATGTGCTGGTGCTCGACTATGTCATGCCGGATGGCAAGTACGGCGACGGACAGGCACTCATCTCGATGATCTTGCGGCGGTTTCCCGAGGTGCGCATCGTGACCATCACCATGGTGGACGATCCAGCGGTGCTGCGCGCCATCCAGACGCTTGGCGTGACCTGCATACTGAGCAAGTCCGATGCCATGGCGCATATCGTCACCGCTGTGCATGCCGCCTATACCGGCGGGCAATACGTGTCGCCCAGCGTTGTTGCCTTGTTCGAAGATCAGGAGGACCCCGGTGCCACGCGCAAGCTGAGTGTCCGGGAGGCGGAAATCGTGAGATTGTTCCGGGCAGGCTACAAGGTGGGCGAGATTGCTGCCCAGCTGCATCGTAGCAAGCAGACCATCAGCTCGCAAAAGGTGGCGGCAATGAAAAAGCTCGGGGTCACGCGCGATGCGGATCTGATCCGCTACAGCGGCGACGAGATGCAGCCTGAGCCGGAAGGTGGGCAAGAGCAAGCGTGACGCCGGCGCGCCTGAGCGCCTGATGGATACAACAGAAGCGCAATGATATCAACTTCACCGTGAAACTGAAGCCCTTTGTCAGGCGCCGCATTTCCCGTGGCCGCCGCGACTTCAATCCTGAGTGGATGAAGCGGTATCAGCTTACCCTGCTGTACGTCGGTGGTGGCGCACTCTCGGCTTTCATCCTGCTGTGCTCGTTGTTGGCCTTGCGCATGGCGGTCAGTGACTACAATGCGGCGGCGCGCGCTGGCTTTCGGATACAGGAAACCAGGCTCCTGGTCAGCATGACCAGGGCCAGCGCGGTTCTGATGCGAGGCACGGCCAATGTGGAAAGCATGTGGGACCGCCAGGCGCTACCGTCGGCAGCCCTGCGTGAACAGTATCTCGCCAACAACGGTCAACTGCGGGTCATCAAGGATTCGGGCCGCCGGGTCTATGCCGTGGCAACCGAGGTCAGCGACGCCCGGCCCGCATCGAGCTTCTTGCCGCTTCTGGCATTGATGGAGAAACAGCTCAAGCCCAGAATCGTGCGCAAGCGCACTCCCGGGCTTTCCGCGAACACCTATTTCCTTTCCGTGCAAGGGGATTTCCTGGCCATGCTGCTCCGGTCGGAAAGCGGCGACGCTGCACCACTGTCCCGCCTGCCCGATGCGCTCGCATTGTTCAGGCAGGCCTGGCCGGACGTCGTCAGCCTCACGCAGGCCGCGGTAGCCCATCCCCAAGCCGCGCCGGCGGACGTGATCTGGCTGGCGCCGCAACTTGATCCGCTCTCGGGCGAACTGGTGGTCCGCCTCGCGCAGTTCCTGTTCGACAGCGACAACAGGCCGCTGGCCATCGTCGTCGCCACCAGGCATCCGGGCCAGCTCCTGAATGGCCTGCAGAATCCGGACGACGGGGGCGAGTTCGCCATTCTCGACGGGCAGGGCAAGTTGCTGTTGACGCCTGGCGCGGAGCGCAGCGCCTTCATCAGCCGTGTGGCTGCCACGCATACCGTTGCGCCGCCGCCGGGCGTGCAACAGACCTTCAAGGATGGCATCTTCCAGATCAGCAAGCGCCTTGCGGAGACGGACTGGACGCTCGTTTATGCTTATACGCCGTACACGATCCTGGCTGGCCTGAAGTATCGCCTGCTGACGATCAGCGCCCTTGCCCTGGTGGGATGGTTGTTGCTGTGGGTCCGCATTGTCATCTTTCGCCGCGATATCCTCCTGCCGTCGTATGAGCGCGCGGTGCGCCTGAAGGAGAGCCAGAAGCTCAACCGTGCGCTGATCCATACCGCGCCGGTGGGCCTTAGCCTGCTTGCGCTGGCGGATGGCAGTGTGATCGTGGACAACAACGTGATGGCCCGGTATGCCGAGCAAGCTGGTGCGCCGCCGCTGCACCAGCGCATGTGGGAACTCTATTGCCGCGCGTCGCAAGCGCGTGCGGACCGCTCGAACAGGAACCGGCCGTTGGTCGGACAGGAGCTGACCATCGGGGCGGGCACGCATGCCTTGACGCATCTGCTGGTGAACTTCACCCATGTCAGGTATCGAGGGGAGGAGGCTCTGCTTTGCGCGTTGCTGGACATCAGCGCGCAGAAGAAGAAGGAGCAGAAGCTCAGGGAGGCGCGCCAGGCGGCGGACCAGGACAACAAGGCCAAATCCACGTTCCTTGCCATCATGAGCCACGAGATCCGTACGCCGCTGAATGCCATCATCGGCTGCCTGGAGCTGATGGGGCGCTCGCCATTGTCTGCCAGCCAGCGGCGAAGGCTGGAGATCGTCGAGTCGTCGTCCACGTCGCTGCTTCGCATCCTCAATGACGTGCTGGACGTGTCCAAGGTGGAAGCGGGACAACTGACGTTCGAATCCATTCCTTTCCGTTGCGACCAGTTGCTGCAGAACGTGCGCGACACGTTCGCGCCGCTTGCGGAGGCCAAAGGCCTGGCGCTGACTTGTGAAATCTCGCCCGGTGTCGCCGGCTACTTTCTTGGCGATCCGACCCGGATCCGGCAGGTGATCGCCAACCTGGTCAGCAACGCGATCAAGTTCACGGAATCCGGCCATGTGATAGTTCGCGCCGCCTTTCTGCAAGACAACGAAAGATCCGTCGTGCAGTTCGAGATTGCGGATACCGGCATCGGGATGGATCCGGCCGCCGTGCCAACCCTGTTCGCGCTCTACACGCAGGCTGACAGTTCCATCCATCGGCGTTACGGTGGTACTGGCCTGGGGCTGCCGCTGTGCCAGCGCATTGTGGAAGCCGCGCAAGGCCATATTTCAGTCAACTCCACGCTGGGGCAGGGCAGCACCTTCACGGTCAGGTGGCCATTGCAACGCGCGGAGGCGCCTCCCCAGGCAGCACAGGCCGGCGGCGCGGCGGCAGCCAAGGCATCGGACGCTGCAAGCGCGCTGGAGTCCGGTGACGGCGAGCCACCCATCCAGGTGCTTGTCGCGGAAGACCATCCCGCAACCCGCGCCATGCTGGCCGACCAGCTCGAGCAGCTCGGTTTTGACGCGACCATTGTCGAGGATGGCGCGAAGGCACTGGCGGCGCTTGCGCAAAGGCAGTATGACGTCGTGCTGACGGACATCGGCATGCCGGTGATGGATGGCTATGCCCTGGCATCGGCCATCCGGCGGCAATATCCCGGTTTGCCGGTCGTGGCAATGAGCGCGCACAGCACGCCCGAGCAGGAGCATCGCAGCCTGCAATCGTCCATTTCCACGCTGCTGGTCAAGCCCGTGCCGCTCGCGGTGCTGGGGCGCGTTCTGCGGTCGCATGGCGGTCGAAGCGCGCCAGAGGAATCCGCCAGGGACAAGTCACTGGCGGAGTTGCCGATCACCCCACAGGTGTGCGAGGCGATGCACGCCGCCACGCGGGAGACAACAGCGGCCATGACGGATGCCTTGCGGGCGGGCAACGCCGACGCCGTCCTCAATGCACTGCACTCGCTGAGCGGAGGCTTCGCACTGGTAGGAAACGCGACCCTGGCGGAACTATGCATCGGCCTGCAGCAGTTGGTGAGAAGCGAAGGGCTCGATAGCTTCCAGGGACTATGGCCGGCGTTCCAGCAGGAAATCGAGGATGCGCTGGGGGCGTTGAAGGCCTGAAGGCGGACGCCGCGGCTGCGTGCGAATGCAGCCGCGGGAAATCGGCTCGCCAGGCGCCGCTGCAGAATCCCTCCTCGCGGGGATGCAGGTCAGCGCTCGGGATACGCACTCGATCCTGGGTTGCCATTGCGCTACCATAGGCAGCTTTTTCATGTTCTGCAAATAGCCGACGGTTCGCGTCGTCGGCCCACATCTGGTGCTGGCATATGCCCGCTGCGCGGGCACTCCAGCGTCCAGGGAAACCGCGTGGTCGGCATCACGGAGAAGCCGTCGGAGGATTTCCTCAAACGGCTCGAAGGCGTCTTCGGTTTCCAGCTTCCCCGCGAACACGGCCACGACGTCGTCAATGCCGGGCTGACCCCGGATCGCCCGGCCATTCTCCGCCGAGTGCCCGATACAGCTGCACGGCGGCCAGCGCCTGCGCCGTTTGCGTCTGGATCAGTTCGTCCGCGCGCTGCAGCGCGCCGATGCGTGCGTCCAGCACATCCTGCAGCGTGCGGCGGCCGCCTTCGTAGAGGCGCGTGGCGTTCTGGCTGTTGCGCTGCGCAGTGGCGGCCACATCGGCCAGCCGGGCGCCGCGCTGGTCCAGGCTGCTGCGCTGGCTGTAAGCGTTATCCACTTCCTCCAGCGTGCGCAGCACCGTCTGGTTGTATTCCGCTTGCGCGGCCTGCAGGCGGGCGTCGCCGGCATCGATGCCGGCCTGGACGCGGCCCGCGGTGAAGATCGGCAACTGCACGCCGACGCCTACCAGCCCGCCGGTGCCGCTCAGCGCCGGCAGCCCGTCCACATGCAGGCGCCCGTCCTGGCCGAGGAACGTCAGGTAAAACCGGGGAAACCGTTCCGCCTTGGCGCTGCCGAGCCTGGCAGCCTGCGCGCGTACCAGCGCGGCCATGGCGCGCACATCCGGGCGCCGCTCGATCACGTCCGACGGCACCTGCCCGGCGGGTGACGCCGGCACGAAGAACGCGGGCGGCGGCGAAAGCGCCGCCGCGGCCTGCGGCACCTGGCCGGCGAGCAACGCAAGGCGGCGTTCCCGGATCGAGATCTGGCTCGTCAGCACCGGGCGCTGCGCCTGCAATGCGCCAAGCTGTTCGCTCACGCGGTCGACATCGTAGGACAGCGCCTGTCCGGCCGCATAGCGCGCGCGGGTATAGCTCAGCAACTGAGCGACGATTTCCGTGCTCCGGTCCAGTTGCTGCAGGCGGCGCTGCAAGCCGCGCGCCGCCAGGTAGTTCTCGGCCACGTCGGCGGCGATCAGCAGGCGTGTGCCGCGCAGGCGCTCTTGCGCGCTGAGGGCAACGGCCGCCGCGGCTTGCGCGTCGCTGCGGCGGGCGCCGAAGACGTCGATCTCCCAGGCCACGGTCAGTCCGGCAAGATGGCCCTCCAGGCCGGGCGAGGTATCCGGCAGGCCAGGGGGGCTGCGCAAGTCGGCCACGCCGCGCGCCGCGCGCGCCTGCGCCGACAGCGTCGGGTAGAGCGCCGATTCCGCAACCTGCCCGATCGCGCGTGCCTCCGCCACGCGCGCCTGGGCCACGCGCAGATCGAGATTGGCCGCCAGCGTCTCGGTCACGCGCCGCGTCAGTTCCGGGTCGTTCCAGTTCTGCCACCACTGCGCCAGGTCCTGCGCCGCCGGCGCGCCCTCGGCGGGGGCTTCGCTGAACGCGGCCGGCGCCGCGATACTGCCGGGCACAGTGACGTCGACCGTGGTGCAGCCGGCCAGGCCGGCTGCGGCGATGCCTGCAATGAGAGCGGCGAGGATGCCGCGTCGTGGATGGATACTCAAGGCGGAAATCCGTTGGGTGAGCGGGCTGGAGAAAAGGCGGGTGTGGTAAGTGTGGTAGGTGTGGTCAGGCATGGCTGTCTATCCTTGCTGTGCCAGCATGGAGCGGAACCGTGTCAGCGCCAGGGCCAGGAAGATCCCGCCCGCGGCTGTGACGCCGAGCAACTGCGGCCACACCACATCCACGCCCGCGCCGCGGAACAGGATGGCCTGCGTGAGCGTGACGAACTGGGTGGTCGGCAGGAACTGCACCGCGTGCTGCATGGCCTGCGGCATGCTCTGCACCGGCGTGGCGGCGCCAGACAGCAGGTAGGCAACGGCATAGGTCGGCACCGCCAGCAAGCCAAACTGCGGCATCGCCGGCGCGATGGTCGCCAGCCACATGCCGAGCGCCGTCACCGAGAACAGATAGAGCGCGGTGCTCAGCGCGAAGAGCCCCATCGAACCGGTCAGTGGCACATCCAGCCACAGATGCACTACCAGCCACAACGACAGCAGGGACGCCAGGAAGATCACCGCGCCATTGGCCAGGATCTTCGCCACCGCAATCTCGCTGGCGCGCACCGGCATCACCAGCAAGTGCTCGATGGTGCCGTGCTCGCGCTCGCGGATCACGGCCGCGCCTACCAGGATGATGGCCAGCACCGTGATATTCACCACGATCTGCATGGTCGACGTGAACCAGTGCGACTCCGTATTGGGATTGAACAGCACCGTGCTCTGCGCGCGCACGGGCAGCTGCGCCTCGATGCCTCGCGCGTGCAGGAATTCAAGCGCCTCACGCGTGAAGATCTGCTGCAGGTAGCTGGCTCCTAGGCCCGCCTGGGTCATCGCGGTGGCATCGACCAGCACCTGCACCGCTGGCGTTCTTCCCGCCAGCACGTCGGCTTCGAAGCGCGGCGGGATCTCGATGGCGAAGATATAGCGTCCCCGGTCCAGTTCCGCATCGACGGCGTGCCGGTCCACATCCACCGGCGTCTTGAAATACGGCGGCCGGATCGCATCGCGCAGGCGGCGCGAGAGCTCGGAGTGGTCGGCATCGACGATGGCCACCGATGCGTTCGATACCTCGGCCTTGATGCCCTTGGCGACCGAATGCACGGCCAGCGTGAAAGCAAAGACGATCAGCGCCATCAGCGTCACATCGCTGAACAGGCTGCGCAGCTCCTTGCCGCACAGCCTGGCCACGTTCTTGCACCATTGATTCATCGCGGTATCTCCCGGCTAGGCTTCCTGCTTGCGCAGGAGCACACGCGCGCCCGCCAGGTACAGCAGCGCGAAACCCAGCAAGGCCAGGTACATGGTGCCGAAGCTGCCCACGCCGAGCCCCTTGGTAAAACTGCCAAGGCTGACCAGCTGGAACCACGACGACGGAAAGCCCAGGCCGATCCAGTAGCTGCTGCCCGTCAGCGTTGACACCGGATACAGCAGGCCGGAGAAGTTGACCGACGGAATCAGGCACAGGATCGCGGTGCCGAAGATGGCCGCCACCTGCGAGCGCACGAAGGTCGACATCAGCAGCCCGAGCGCCGTGGCCGCCAGCACGAACAGCGCGGCGCCGATCGATAAGGCGAGGAAGGATCCTTTGAGCGGCACCTGCAGCAGCACGATGGCCAGCGCCACCAGGGTCAGGTAGCTGATCATCGCCAGCCCCACGTAGGGCAGTTGCTTGCCGATCAGGTACTCGCCCACGCTGGCCGGGGAGGCATAGAGGTTGGTAATCGACCCCATCTCCTTTTCCCGCACCACGCCGAGCGCGGTCAGCATGGTCGGGATCAGGATCAGCGCCAGCATGATGATGCCCGGCGTGATCGCGTAGATGCTGCGGAACTCCTGGTTGTAGATAAAGCGCGTCTCGATCGACACCGGCAGCGCCGCTGGGCGCTCCGGCTGCGCGCGCATCTGCGCATTGGCGTAGGCCAGCAGCACGCCGGTCACATAGGCGCGCGTGGTGGCGCCCGGGAACGGGCTGGACCCGTCGACGCGGAATGCGAGCTGCGGCTGGCGCCCGGCCAGCAGGTCGCGCTCGAAGCCAGGCGGCAGCTCGACGATCAGCATATCGGCCGCGGCGCGCAGGCGCCGGTCCGCGTCTGCCTCGCTGTGCACGCCATCGGTCTGCACGAAATAGCGCGAGCCGGAGAACTGCTCCACCAGCTCGCGGCTGGCGCGGCTCTGGTCGCGGTCCAGCACGGCGAAGCGCACGTTCTCCACATCGAAGGACACGCTCCACGCCGCGGCGCACAGCAGCACAATCGGGCCGAGGATGGCGAATGCCAGCCGGAGCCGGTCGCGCGCCAGCTCCATGGCCTCGCGCCTGGCGAACGCCCAGGTCCGCGCCAGCCGCGAGCCGCCGGCATGCGCGGCCGGCCTGCCGACCGGCGCGGAGGACGGGGAGGAGGACGGGGCGGGTTGCGCCGGCGCTGCCTTCGCCGCAGCCGAGGCAGCGGCTGCGCCGTTCTCCGGGGTCTGCGCCTGCTCCAGGTAGCTGACGAACGCATCCTCCAGCGTCCGCGCGCCGCAGCTCTCCCGCAGCGCGTCCGGGCTGCCCACCGCCAGCACGCGGCCGCGGTGCATGAAGGAGATGCGGTCGCAGCGTGCCGCCTCGTTCATGAAGTGCGTGGAAACGAAGATTGTCACGCGCTGCTGGCGCGACAGCTGGACCAGATGGCGCCAGAACATGTCGCGCGCGCCGGGGTCCACGCCGGAGGTGGGTTCGTCGAGGATCAGCACTTCCGGATGGTGCAGGCAAGCCGCGGCCAGTTGCAGGCGCTGGCGGATGCCGAGCGACAGGGCAGCGGGCCGCGCACCGGCATGCTGGTCCAGCTCGAAATCGAGCAGGGCCTGCCCGACCGCCTTTTGCGCGTTCTCGCCCTCCATCTGGTAGAGCCTGGCATGCAGGTCCAGGTTTTGCCGTACCGTCAATTCCTCGTACAGCGAGAACGCCTGCGACATATAGCCCACCCGCATGCGCGTACGCATATCGCCGGCGTCGATGGTCTGGCCGAGCAGGCGCGCGGTGCCGCTGGTGGCATCCAGCAGCCCGGTCAGCATCTTCATGGTGGTGGTCTTGCCGCAGCCATTGGAGCCGAGAAAGCCGAAGATCTCGCTGCGCTCGATACGAAAGCTCACATTGTCCACGGCGGTAAAGGCACCGAAGCGCCGCGTCAGTCCCTCGGCCTCGATGGCGGGTTCGTCGCCATCCGGCGGGCGGGGCGGGATCACCAGTCCCGTGGCATCGCCGCGCCGAGCCGCCGGCAGCAGCGAGATATAGGCCTGCTCCAGGTCGCCGGTGCCCGCGCGCGCCAGCACTTCGGCGGTACGGTCGCACACCAGCACCTTGCCCGCATCCATGGCCACCAGATGCTCGAAGCGCTGCGCCTCCTCGATATACGCGGTGGCGACGATCACCGTCATATTGCTGTGCTCGGCGCGCAGATCCTCCACCAGGGTCCAGAACTGGCGCCGCGAGAGCGGGTCCACCCCGGTGGTGGGCTCGTCGAGAATCAGCAGGTCCGGGTTGTGGACCAGCGCGCAGCACAGGCCGAGCTTCTGCTTCATGCCGCCCGAGAGCTTGCCCGCCGGACGGTCCGGGAAAGGCGCCAGGCCGGTGGCCGCGAGCAGGCGCTCGATGCGCTGGCGCCGCTCCTCGCCGCCCAGGCCGAACAGCCGGGCAAAGAAGTCCACGTTCTCGTAGACCGACAGCGTCGGGTACAGGTTGCGTCCCAGCCCCTGCGGCATGAACGCCACGCGCGGCAACAGCGCCTCGCGCGCTTGCCGGTCACGCAAGTCCGCGCCCAGCACGGCGGCATGGCCCTGCTGGATACGCTTGACGCCGGCAATCACGCCGAGCAGCGTCGATTTACCAACGCCATCGGGGCCGATCAGGCCGATGGTGGCATTGCCGGGCAGCGTGAGCGACACATTGTCCAGCGCCACGCTGGCGCCGTAGCGGTGCGACAAGCCATCGATCCGGATGGCTGCGGCACCGTCGGGGTACGGACTCGGCATGGCGTCAGGCCGGCTGCCGGGGCAGTGTCAGCCCAGCGGGCCAGGGCTGCCTGGCATCCAGGCGCACAAAGCCATCGCCCGTCATGCCGGCCTTCAGTTTGGCCGCGTAGCGCTGGGCAACCTCGGGCGCCAGCTGCAGCTTGACGCGATACATCAGCTTGGCCCGCTCGGCATCGGTCTCGACATACTTGGGGGTGAACTGCGCCTCGCTGGCGACAAAGCTGACGCGGGCCGGGATCGGTTCGTCCTTCATGGCGTCCAGCACGATGCGCGCCTCGTCGCCGATCGCCAGCTTGCCGGCGGCACCCGCGGGCAGGAACACCGTGAAATACATATCGGCCAGGTTCAGCAGCGACACCACGCGCCCGCCCGCCGGCAGCACCGTGCCGACCTCGATCACGCGATACTCCACACGGCCGGCCACCGGGGCACGGATGGTTGCCTCATCCAGCTGGATCTTCAGGCGGGCAATCTGTGCGTTGGCCTCCGCGATCGCCGCGTTAGCCTCGCCAAGCCCGGCGCGCGCACCGGTCACGCCCGCGCTCTCGCCATCCAGGCCAAGCTGGCGGCGATCACGCTCCACGGAAGAAATCTGACGGTCCTGGTAGAGCTTGACCGCCTCGGTCAACTCCAGCCGCGCCAGCCGCTGGCGGCTCGCGCGCCCCTCGATCTCCGCCTGCGCGCGCGACGCCGCCTGCACGGCACGTTCGCGGGCCGCAGTGGCAAGGCTGAGTTGAGTCAATAGCTCGGCGTCATCCTGCCGGGCCACCACGGCGCCCGCAGCCAGGGCATCGCCCTCGCGAACCGGCAGATCGATGACGCGGCCCGGATACTTCACCGCCACGTCGAGGCGGCCGATCTCCATGCGCCCGTTGCTGTGGACCACATAAGCCGGCCACGGGTCGCGCTGGCTGCCAAGCCACCACACGGCGGCTCCAATAGCGCCAGCAACCAACAATACCGCTATACCCCAGCCTGGTTTGAGTTTCATCGGCTACCTGTGCACCTGTGCGCTGAATGATGGATGCCGCCGGGCGCTCCAGGGGGTTCAGGGTGTCGGGCAAAGGGGAGGGGAGACGACAAAGACAGACCTTGATCCGCGGGGCGACGGCGTAGGAACCCATGCTATCCGGCGGGGTGGGGCGTGGACTTGATCTAGCGCAAGTCGGTGCCGAAGGGGGCACTTTTTGGAGGGGGAGTTCTAATAGGTACCGTGTTTAGCGCCGCGGTCGATGTATCGGTTGCCCGAGCGATGTCACGCTAGGCGATGCGCAGTACCGCCGCGCCGGCCAGGCGGCCCGCGCGCAGGTCGGCCAGCGCGGCATTGGCCTGCTCCAGCGGATAGACCGTCGTGGTGGTGCGCAACGGCGTGGCCCGGGCGATTCGCATCAGTTCCAGGCCGTCGTCGCGCGTGAGGTTGGCCACCGACACGATCGATCGCTCCTCCCATAGCAGGCGATAGGGGAAGGCCGGAATATCGCTCATGTGGATGCCGCCGCAAACCACGGTGCCGCCCTTGGCCACGGCTTGCAGCGCCATCGGCACCAGCGCACCCACCGGCGCGAAGATCAGCGCGGCATCGAGCGGCCGCGGCGCGGGCTGGTCGCTCGGACCGGTCCAGCACGCCCCGGTGTCACGGGCGAGCTGGCAGGCGGCGGTGTCGCCGGGACGCGTGAAGGCAAAGATCTCGCGCTGCTGGGCGACGGCGATCTGCGTCACCAGGTGGGCCGCGGCGCCAAATCCGTAGATGCCGACAGACCGGACCTTGCGGGCGTCACCGGCCATGCACAGCGTGCGGTAGCCAATCAGGCCCGCGCACAGCAAGGGCGCCGCATGCTCGTCGTCGTAGTGCTCCGGGATAGGGAAGCAATAGCGGCTGTCGGCTACCGCGTACTCGGCGTAGCCGCCGTCGCGCGTATAGCCGGTGAACTGCGGCGTATCGCACAGGTTTTCGCGATGCGCGGCGCAATAGCCGCAGTGCCCGCAGGTCTGCCCGAGCCACGGCACGCCGACCCGGTCGCCCGGGGCAAGGCCCGTTACGCTAGTGCCACAGGACTCGACCCTGCCGACGACTTCGTGTCCGGGAATGAGCGCGGCTTTCGGGTGCGCGAGTTCGCCGTCGACAATGTGCAGGTCGGTGCGGCAGACGCCGCAGGTGCTCACCGCGATACGCACTTCGCCTGGGCCGGGGTTTGGCACGGGGACGTGCGCCAGGCGCAGGACCGGCCCGGTGCCGTCGAAAATCATGGCGCGCATCGTCTCGTGCATGGTGACATCCTCGCCGGTGCCCAGCATTTATCCTAGGCCACGCCGACTGCCGGCGCTTGATCCGTATCAATGGCGTACGCGAGGCGCCAGCCCCTGTGCAGAAGATATCGGCTTGACCTGAGTCAATAGCCAAGTCCAAACGCTTCCTAGACTGGATTCAAGCTCCCAAACCCAAACCGCACAGGAATGTCATGGAATACGCCAGCATCATGGTCCACCTGGACACCAGCCCACGCGCGATGGACCGGCTTGAAATCGCTGCCCGGCTCGCCGTGGCCCGCCATGCCCGGCTGATCGGGCTGTTTGCCGGCTTTATGCCGGACGTCGCCTGGTTTTACCTGATGGAGGGCGCCGCGACCTACATCAACGAGGACCGCCAGCGGCGCAGCGAGGCGCGCGAGGCGGTGCACCGGCGCTTCCGGGCGGCAACGCAGGACCTGGGGATCGAAACCGAGTGGCGGGCAGTGGAGGGCGATCCGTTGACGATGGCACTGCGCGAAGCGCGCGAGGCCGACCTTGTCGTTGCCGGGCAATATGATCCGGACGACCCAGACAGCTTTGTTGCGACCCAGTTCCTGGAAACCCTCATCCTCGACGTTGGCAGGCCGGTCCTTATCATTCCCTTCGCCGGCCAGTTCGCCGTCCCTGGCGCCCGTGTCATGGTGGCTTGGAACGGCGGACGCGAGGCCACGCGCGCCTTGCACGACGCCATGCCCTTGATCTGCGGCGGGCAGGCCAAGGTGCTTTGCGCGCAAGGTACCGGCGCGCGGCCCGATGCGAGCCTGCCGGGCCATGCCATGGCTGCTCTGGCAAGCCATGGCGTCCACGCAGAGCTTGAACACTGCCAGGAAGGATCGGACATCGCCATCGGCGAAACCTTGCTCTCGCGCGCGGCGGATTTTGGCGCCGATCTGGTGGTGATGGGTGCCTACGGGCGCGGCCGCCTGCGCGAGTTGGTACTGGGTGGCGTCACCAGGGCTTTGCTGGACACCATGACGGTGCCCGTCCTGATGTCGCATTAGTCACATCGGCCACATTGGCCACATTGGCCACAATTACGGCCGGCATGGCGCCGGCGCGATATCCGCGCCCACGCGCACCATGGCTGAGGCTGGCTTTGCGCAGGGCCGGAAGTGAGATTGACGCGGATCAAGCTTACCGGCAGCCCCCCAAACTATATTGAAGCTTGAAGCGGAACGAGGGTTCAGCGCGCCGCGCCGCAGGCACTCCGTACCGGCGGCCCATTACTTGATCTGGCGCGGGCGGCCTGCCCGATGTCATCGCCTCATGCATGAGGATCCGCTTTGCCGCGCCCGGGAGTCAACGATGTCCGATCTAACGAAAGAGCAGCTCTCCAGCCTCGTCACCTTGCTGGATGGCAGAGAGCAGAGAATCCGTGGCCAGATGGACGCCGCTGCCGTTTCCCGTACTGTGTCCGCCGAGCGCGAAGCGAGCGACGACGCGGATCTCGCCGAGCACGGCACCGAGGAGCGCATGGACGATGCCGTGGCGGAACATTACCGCATGGAACTGGCCGACATAGCGGTGGCGCGTAAGCGGATCGCCAGGCTCAGCTACGGCGTGTGCCTGGACTGCGGCGAGCCTATTCCTTATCCGCGGCTGCAAGCGTATCCCACGGCCAAACGCTGCACCCCTTGCCAGCGCAAGCACGAGCACATGTTCGGGGCGCCGAGCGGTATGCGATGAACATGGGCGGGCTCGCCAGGTGAGTCCGCAATACAGCAGGCAGGCCGCGTGGGCGCTGCCCGATTCGATTTCAGGAAGGAGCCAGACATGAAAGTCCGTGAGCGTGCGAGTCAGGTCAGGCCGGCCCGTTGGGACCGGCTTCCCCAGGATCCCATCCACGATGCCTACAAGCAGCCGGAGCAAGCGCCTGCCATCGCTTCCTGTCCGGCTTGCCACGCGGTCCTCCTGAAAGGACGTTGGCAATGGCGGGCCGTGCCGCCTGGCGCCAAGGCACTGATGTGCCCGGCCTGCCACCGCACCGCCGACCTTGTGCCCGCGGCGCGGTTGACACTGGATGGGGCGTTTCAGCGGGAGCACCGGGAAGAGATTCTCGGGCTGGTGCGGCACCGGGAAGCCCTGATGAGGGAGAGTCATCCGATGGAGCGCATCATGGCGACGCAGACGCAGGAGGATCGCATCACCATCACGACCACGGGCTTTCACCTGGCACGCGATATTGGCTCTGCCGTGCATCATGCGTATCGTGGCAAGCTGGAAATCGACTATCCCGACGCCGACGAGACCCTGTATGTCCATTGGCACCGCGCTTGAGGGCCGTCCAGTCTGGCAAACCAGCTAGCTAGTCCCTCACAGGCAAGAGGTGATGTCATGACTTTCCAGGACAGGAACGAGGCCGCCGAGCGGCTGGCCGAAGCGCTCTCCGGGTATGGCGACGCCCATCCCCTTGTGCTGGCCATTCCAAGGGGCGGCGTGCCGATGGGCAAGATACTCGCCGACCGTCTCGGCGGCGAACTGGACGTGGTCCTGGTCAGGAAGCTAGGGGCGCCATTCGACCGCGAGATGGCGGTCGGCGCGGTCGATGAAAGCGGCTGGGTCTACGTGACGCCCTACGCGGCACGAGTTGGCGCCGACGCCAGCTATCTCAACCAGGAGCGCAACGAACAGCTTGCATTGCTGCGCCGCCGCCGGGAGCAATACACGCCGGGGCGCCGCGCGCGTGCTCTGGACGGGCGCACTGTGATCGTGGTGGACGATGGGCTTGCCACGGGCGCCACCATGATTGCTGCACTGCATGCCGTGCGCCAGCAGCATCCTGCCCGGCTGGTATGTGCTGTTCCCGTGGCCGCGCCGGCTTCGCTCGCCGAGGTGCGGCGCTACGCGGATGAGGTGGTCTGCCTGCGCTCGCCGGCCAATTTTTCCGCTGTCGGTGAGCATTACCGGGAGTTTCCGCAGGTTGAGGATGCGGAAGTGGTGGCTTGCCTGGAAGGGGATTCGGGGCAGCGCGGGGAG
>NZ_JBXASU010000097.1:0-5383 GCF_058809705.1 Cupriavidus sp. MPR-AND1C
GGAAGAAGGCCTGCGTTTCGCTATCCGTGAAGGCGGTCGTACCGTCGGCGCCGGCGTCGTGGCAAAGATCCTCGACTAAGCAAACTTCCTGGAGCAGGCTGGCGGTACAATACCGTCGGCTTGTTCCCATGTTCCAGGGCGCACGCCGCCCATCGCTCTTTTAAGGAAATATCATGCAGAACCAGAAGATCCGTATCCGCCTGAAGGCTTTCGACTATCGCCTGATCGACCAGTCGGCAGCCGAAATCGTGGATACCGCCAAGCGTACCGGCGCGATCGTCAAGGGCCCGGTGCCCCTGCCGACCCGTATCCAGCGCTTCGACATCCTGCGTTCGCCGCACGTCAACAAGACGAGCCGTGATCAGTTCGAGATCCGCACTCACCAGCGCCTGATGGACATCGTCGATCCTACCGACAAGACCGTTGACGCACTGATGAAGCTCGACCTGCCGGCCGGCGTCGACGTCGAAATCAAGGTGTAAGGTATTCAGCACAAAACCGCCCCAAGCGGTTTTGCGCAAAAAAAGCGGCGAACTTCGGTTCGCCGTTTTTGTTTTTGCGTTCCCGCCCCGACGAATGCGGCCTAGGCGGGCCCGCGCCGACGCAGCGTCTGCCCCGGCGGTTCGCCGAAACTCTTGCGGTATTCCACGCTAAAGCGCCCCAGATGGCAGAAACCCCAGCGCAGGGCCGCAGCCGTGACCGAGTCGATCTCCGGGTCGTTCAGCAGGTCATGGCGAACACGCTCCAGCCGCACCGCGCGCAGGTAGGCCATCGGGCTGATTCCGCGATGCTCCCGGAAGCCCGCATAGAGCCCGCGCAGGCTCACCCCGGCGATTTCCGCCAGCAGGGCGGGGGTCAGTGGCGCCTGTGCATGAGCATGGATGTACTCCTCGACCTGCTTCACGTGGCGCGGCGCCAGCGGTTTGCCCCGTGCACGCATCGCCTCCGCCAAGCTGTGGGGCTGCACTGTCAACAACGTGCCGATTACCAACTGCTCGAGCTGGCAGGCAGTCAACGGATGCCGCGCTGCGTCCGGCGCCAGCGCCAGCAGGTCGGCCAGGTAGTGCATCAACTGATACCAGGCCGCCAGGCGGCGCCAACCCATCCCAAGCTCAAAGCGCAGCGGCGCCTGTGACCGATGGCCGAGGTGCGCCGCGCATACCCGCTCCAGCGCACCGCGCTCCACGCGCACGATCAACTGGTCGCTGTCGTGGCTCCACCGCATCCGCACCGGGTCGCTCGGTGTGAGCACCGAGGCCATGTCGCGGTCGGAGAGGATCTGCTGCTGGCCGCAATGGATCTGGGCATGGCCCGCCAGCGGCATCTGCACAAGCAGGAAATCATCGAGCGGCCCCGGCTCGATCTGGACTTCCGCGCCGTAGGCCAGCCGGTTGAACGACACAGCGCCAAGCGGCGCATGATGCATGCGGGCAGCCAGCGTCGTGCCGCCGATGGTGAGCTTGTGCGGCTTGAAAACCGTACCCACTGCTGCGCGCGTCTGGGCCTGGTCGGTCGAGGCAAAGACCAGCCGGGTGGGGTCGGATAGCAGGGCGCGTGCCAGCGGCTCGGTGGCCGTGGCCGCGGGGGGCTGAGGCATTGTCTCGCTCCTCGGCGTCATTGGCGCGCCGCTTGGTAAGTTGGGTCCGGCCAGCCTGCGGGCGGATTCCTTCACACCACTATAGTGGATCGCTTCCCGGCGCCCCTTGCCCACGCCGGCATTTTCCTGCACTAATCGGATAGCCGCTGCAGCCCGCGGCTAGTTTGCTGCAGTGCGGATCGCCCATGATGGAATCCAGCACGGCAGCCCAACCCCCAAAAACAAAGGAGCGCAGCCCATGGGCCAGACTATCCAGATCCACGCCGCCGACGGCGCATTCAACGCCTACCTTGCCACGCCCGCATCGGGCAAGGGACCCGGCATCGTCTTGTGCCAGGAAATCTTCGGCGTCAATGCCACCATGCGCGCCGTGGCGGACTACTACGCCGAGGAGGGCTACACGGTGCTGGTGCCCGACTTGTTCTGGCGTATCGCCCCCGGCATCGAACTGGGAGATCGCGGTGAGGACTTTCAGCGCGCCTTGGGCTTGTATCAGCGCTTCGATGAGGCCCTGGGCGTCAAGGACGTCGGTGCGGCGCTGGACGCGCTGCGGGCCCGTCCTGAATGCGTGGGCCAGACCGGGGTGCTCGGGTTTTGCCTGGGTGGCAAGCTCGCCTATCTGGCCGCCTGCCGCCTGGACGGCGTGGCCTGTGCCGTGGCGTACTACGGCGTCGGCATCGAGCGCGCGCTGGACGAGGCGGCCAAAATCCAGGGGCGGCTGGTGCTGCATGTGGCCGAGCGCGACGGCTTTTGCCCGCCTGAGGCGCAGGCGCAGATCCGCGCAGCCTTGGGCGGCAAGGACGGCATCGAGCTGTACGTCTATCCGGGCGTGGACCACGCGTTCGCGCGCACCGGCGGCGAGCATTTCGACCACCCATCGGCGCTGATGGCGCATCAGCGCTCGATAGCCGCGCTGCGCGCAGAGATGGGTCCGCACTACGATTTCTCGGCCCTCTGGGACAAGCACTGCGAATACGAGTTCGCCACCCGCGATGTCGACGCCACGATGGCGACGATGGTGTCGGAACCCTACGTGAACCATATCCCGACCATGACTGGCGGCGTCGGCTACCGGCAGCTCAAACGCTTCTACCAGAACCATTTCGTCAACAGCAATCCGCCCGATACCAGCCTGATCCCGCTGTCGCGCACCGTGGGCGCCAGCCAGATCGTCGACGAGATACTGTTCTGCTTCACGCATACCTGCGAAGTCGACTGGATGCTGCCTGGCGTGGCGCCCACCGGCAAGCGGGTGGAGATCCCCCTCATCGCCATCGTCAAGTTCCGCGGCGACAAGCTCTACCACGAGCACATCTACTGGGACCAGGCGAGCGTGCTGGTGCAGATCGGCAAGCTCGATCCGGCCGGCCTGCCCGTGGCAGGTGTGGAGACCGCGCGCAAGCTGCTCGACGAAACGCTGCCCTCCAACACGCTGATGGCGCGCTGGCAGGAGAGCGAAGGCAAGTAAGAGCCCGTACGGGCAAGTACCACGCATTACAGCAAAGCAGAAGGCCGCACCCGGCACGTGCTGTCGCAAGGCGGCAGCCGGGCAGCGGCCAAGACAACCAGGAGACAGCGTCATGAAAGGACTGCGGGACAAAGTGGCCATCATCAGCGGTGGCGCCACGTTGATCGGCGCGGGCGTGGCCAGCGCCTTCGTCGAGGCCGGCACGCGAGTGGCCATTCTCGACATCGATGCCAGCGGCGGCGAGCGGGCAGCTGCCGCGTTGGGCGAGCGGGCATTGTTCGTCCATACGGACATCACCGACGATGCCCAGGTGGCGGCGGCGGTAGCCCGGGTGAGCCAGCACTTCGGTGGTGTTGACTACCTGGTCAACCTGGCGTGCACCTATCTGGACGATGGCTTCAAATCAGCACGGCGCGACTGGCTTGCGGCGCTGGACGTCAACGTGGTTTCCGGGGTGATGCTGGCGCAGGCCGTGCACCCGGCCATGCGGGCTCGCGGCGGTGGCGCCATCGTCAACTTCACCAGTATCTCCGCCAATGTGGGGCAGACGGGCCGCTGGCTCTATCCGGCCTCCAAGGCTGCCATCCGGCAGCTTACCCGCAGCATGGCGATGGATCTCGCGCCCGATGGCATCCGGGTCAACGCTGTTTCTCCCGGCTGGACCTGGTGCCGGCTGATGGATGAGGTCAGCGGCGGCAACCGCGAGCGCACCGATCGCGTGGCGGCGGACTTCCACCTCCTTGGCCGCGTTGGCGAGCCCGACGAAGTGGCTCAGGTCGTGTTGTTTCTCTGTTCCGACCACGCCAGCTTTGTCACCGGCGCGGACTATGCGGTGGACGGCGGCTACTCGGCGATGGGGCCCGAGCAGAACGTGCCCGCCATTCCCAGGCTGGCCGGTTGACGCTGGCATCGAGCATCCCCCAAGCCGGGGCTTCGATTTTCATCCTGAACATCTAGTAGTAGGAGATTGCCATGAGCCAACGCATTGCCATCGTCGGGGCGGGCCAGTCCGGCCTGCAGATGGCCCTCGGGCTGCAAGCCAAGGGCTATCAGGTCACGCTGCTGACCAATCGCACGCCGGACCAGGTCAGGGCGGGCAAGGTCATGTCCAGCCAATGCATGTTCGATCGCTCGTTGCAGGCCGAGCGCGAGCTTGGGCTGAACTGGTGGGACGATAGTTGCCCCCCCGTAGAAGGCATTGGCCTGGCGATTCCGCATCCGGAGCAGCTTGGCGCCAGGCTGATCGACTGGGCCGCCCGGCTCGAGCGGCCTGCGCAGGCCGTGGACCAACGCCTCAAGATGCCGGCCTGGATGGAGGCCTTCGCCGAGCGAGGCGGCGACCTGCGCATCGCCGATGCCGGCATCGACGAGCTCGAAGCGCTGACGCTCGAGCACGATCTGGTCCTGCTCGCCGCCGGCAAGGGCGAAATCGTCAGCCGCTTTGAGCGCGATGCCGCGCGCAGTCCCTTTACCGCACCGCAACGTGCGCTGGCCTTGACCTATGTGAACGGCATGACGCCGCGCACGCCGTACTCGCGGGTTTGCTTCAACCTGATTCCCGGCATCGGCGAGTACTTTGTGTTCCCCGCGCTGACCTTGAGCGGACCTTGCGAGATCATGGTGTTCGAGGGCATACCGGGCGGACCCATGGACCAGTGGGCTGAGGCGCGTACGCCCGAGCAGCACCTGGCCGAAAGCCTGCGCATCCTTCGTACCTGGCTGCCATGGGAAGCGCAACGCTGTGACAACGTCACGCTCACCGATGAGCAGGGCATCCTCGCCGGCCGGTTCACGCCAACCGTGCGCCATCCCGTCATGACGCTGCCGTCCGGCCGGCTGGTGTTCGGCATGGCGGACGCGGTGGTAGTCAACGACCCCATCACCGGACAAGGCTCGAACAACGCCGCCAAATGCTGCAAGGTTTATCTGGAGGCGATCGTCGCGCGCGGTGATCGTGCCTTCGACGCTGCCTGGATGGCGCAGACCTTCGCCAGCTACTGGCAGTACGCCGGTGACGTCGTGAACTGGACCAACTCGCTGCTCACGCCGCCGCCGCCGCACATCCTGGCATTGCTGGGCGCGGCCGGGCAAGCGCCGGCGCTGGCCGCACGCATCGCCAACGGCTTCGACAACCCGCCGGACTTCTTTCCCTGGTGGGCCGATCCCGCCGCCTGCCAGCAACTGATCGACCGGCATTTGCCGCAGGCAGCCTGAGATGGACGCCACTTGTGCCGTGCTCGACCCCAAGGCGCTGCGCCACGCTTGTGGCCGTTACGCCACCGGCGTGGGGGGGGGGGGGGGGGGGGGGGGGGGGGGGG
>NZ_JBXASU010000097.1:5393-26413 GCF_058809705.1 Cupriavidus sp. MPR-AND1C
CATCGGCGCCTGCGGTGCCGATGACCGCCCGATCGGCCTGACCATCAACTCCTTTGCCTCGCTGTCGCTGGCGCCGCCGCTGATCCTGTGGAGCCTGGCCTTGCGTTCGCAGAACGCGGCGCGTTTCACGCCGGGGAGCCCGTTCGGCGTCAGCATTCTGCGGGCGGGGCACGGCGAACTCGCCCGGCGCTTTGCCAAGCCCGCAGACGACAAGTTTGCCGGAGTCGCCCATCGGCGATGCCAGCGTGGCGTGCCTTATCTCGATGATGCCCTGGCCACCCTGGCGTGCCGGGTCGAGCGCGCCGATGCCGTCGGGGATCACCTGCTGATCGTGGGCCAGGTGGAGGAGTTTGAGGTAGGCGAGGGGGAGCCGCTGGTGTTCTTTGGCGGGGAATTTGTGCAGCTGGGGCGGTAGGATCACACGGAATCATCACAAAACAACACCGCCCCGTACGCCCCGTCATACTTGTCGCTCCACGCTTGCTCTTTCCAAATCTACGCGATATAGTGTAAGGCTACCCGTTTGTCTATGGGTAGTGGGCTGGCCAGCTTGGCCGCGCGCAGTCTTCTTCAGCGCAAGCCCCGCACTGCAAACACTGTTTTCGTGTATCAATCAGCCCCGGCCAATCGCAGCTGGGAATGGAGCAAACCATGAGCCTTGGCCTTGTAGGTCGCAAGGTTGGCATGACCCGTATTTTCACGGACGACGGCGATTCAATTCCCGTTACCGTGGTCGAGGTCGGCGACAACCGCGTGACACAAATCAAGACGGACGAGACCGACGGTTATACCTCGGTTCAAGTCACTTTCGGCGCACGCCGCGCTAGCCGCGTCACCAAGCCCCTGGCAGGTCACCTTGCCAAAGCTGGTGTTGAAGCTGGTGAAATCATCCGCGAATTCCGCATCGATGCCGCTAAGGCTGGCGAACTGCAACCCGGCGGCACGCTGTCGGTTGACCTGTTCGAAGTCGGTCAAAAGATCGACGTCCAGGGCGTGACCATCGGTAAGGGCTACGCCGGTACCATCAAGCGTCACCATTTCGCATCGGGTCGTGCCACCCACGGTAACTCGCGTTCGCACAACGTGCCGGGTTCCATCGGTATGGCGCAGGATCCGGGCCGTGTGTTCCCCGGCAAGCGCATGACTGGCCATCTGGGTGACGTCACCCGCACCGTCCAGAACCTGGAAATCGCCAAGATCGACGCAGAGCGCAAGCTGCTGCTGGTCAAGGGCGCCATTCCCGGCTCCAAGGGCGGCAAGGTTATCGTTACCCCGGCCGTCAAGGCCAAAGCCAAAGCTTAAGGAGCGAATCAATGGAACTCAAGCTCCTCCAGGACAATGGCCAGATCGGTGCAGGCGTTGACGCTTCGCCCGAAGTCTTCGGCCGTGACTACAACGAAGCCCTCGTTCACCAGGTCGTCGTCGCTTACCAGGCTAACGCTCGCAGCGGTAACCGTAAGCAGAAGGACCGTGAAGAGGTCAAGCACACGACCAAGAAGCCTTGGCGCCAGAAGGGTACGGGTCGCGCCCGTGCCGGTATGTCTTCCTCGCCGCTGTGGCGCGGGGGCGGCCGTATCTTCCCGAATTCGCCGGAAGAGAACTTCACGCAGAAGGTCAACAAGAAGATGTTCCGTGCCGGCATGCGCTCGATTTACTCGCAGCTCGCACGTGAAGGTCGTATCAACGTGGTGGACGGTTTCACCGTCGATGCGCCCAAGACCAAGCTCTTGGCCGACAAGTTCAAGGCCATGGGCCTGGACTCGGTGCTGATCATCACCGACAGCCTCGACGAAAACCTCTACCTGGCTTCGCGCAATCTGCCGCACGTGGCGGTTGTCGAGCCGCGCCAGGCTGACCCGCTGTCGCTCGTGCACTACAAGAAGGTGCTGGTGACCAAGGCAGCCGTCGCGCAGATCGAGGAGTTGCTGAAATGACGCAAGTAGCCAAGAACGATCATCGTTTGATGCAGGTGCTGCTCGCGCCGGTGGTTTCCGAAAAGGCAACCCTGGTCGCCGACAAGAACGAACAAGTCGTGTTCGAAGTCGCTCGCGATGCCAACAAGGCAGACGTGAAGGCGGCAGTCGAACTGCTGTTCAAGGTCGAGGTGCAGTCCGTTCAGATCCTGAACCAAAAGGGCAAGCAAAAGCGTTTTGGCCGTTTCATGGGGCGTCGCAACCACGTGAAGAAGGCTTACGTTTCGCTCAAGCCGGGTCAGGAAATCAATTTTGAAGCGGAGGCCAAGTAATCATGGCACTCGTCAAGACCAAGCCGACGTCCCCGGGCCGTCGCTCCATGGTGAAGGTTGTTAACCACAACCTGCACAAGGGCGCGCCCCACGCTCCGCTGCTGGAAAAGCAATTCCAGAAGTCGGGCCGTAACAACAACGGTCACATCACCACCCGTCACAAGGGCGGTGGTCATAAGCACCATTACCGCGTGGTCGACTTCAAGCGCAACGACAAGGACGGCATTGCCGCCAAGGTCGAGCGCCTGGAATACGATCCGAACCGCAGCGCCAATATCGCGCTGGTGCTGTTCGCCGACGGCGAGCGCCGCTACATCATTGCCACCAAGGGCATGGTAGTTGGCCAAGCGTTGATGAACGGCTCGGAAGCTGCGATCAAGTCGGGTAACAACCTGCCGATCCGCAACATTCCGGTTGGCACCACCATCCACTGCGTGGAAATGCTGCCGGGCAAGGGCGCTCAGATCGCTCGCGCCGCTGGCGGTTCCGCTGTGCTGCTGGCTCGTGAAGGCATCTACGCTCAGGTTCGCCTGCGCTCCGGTGAAGTGCGTCGCGTTCACATCGAATGCCGCGCCACCATCGGTGAAGTCGGTAACGAAGAGCATAGCCTGCGCGTCATCGGCAAGGCCGGTGCAAATCGTTGGCGCGGTATCCGCCCGACGGTTCGCGGCGTTGTGATGAACCCGGTGGACCACCCGCACGGTGGTGGTGAAGGCAAGACCGCTGCTGGTCGTGACCCCGTTTCGCCGTGGGGTACCCCGGCCAAGGGTTACCGTACCCGCAGCAACAAGCGCACTGCCAGCATGATCGTGCAGCGCCGCCACAAGCGTTAATCGGTAGGTAGGAGCCTAGACATGACACGTTCCGCAAAAAAGGGTCCGTTCTGTGACGCCCACCTGCTGAAAAAGGTGGAAGCGGCCTCAGCCGGCAAGGACAAGAAGCCCATCAAGACTTGGTCGCGTCGCTCGACCATTCTGCCGGACTTCATCGGCCTGACGATCGCCGTACATAACGGCCGTCAACACGTGCCGGTGTATGTTTCGGAAAACATGGTTGGCCACAAGCTCGGTGAATTTGCGCTCACGCGTACGTTCAAGGGCCACGCGGCTGACAAGAAAGCGAAGAGGTAAGGTGCCATCATGGAAGTGAAAGCGATTCATCGCGGTGCCCGCATCTCCGCCCAGAAAACGCGCCTGGTCGCTGACCAGATCCGCGGTCTGCCGATCGAACGCGCGCTCAACGTCCTGACGTTCAGCCCGAAAAAGGCGGCCGTCATCGTGAAGAAGGTGGTCGAATCGGCCATCGCCAACGCCGAGCACAACGAAGGCGCCGACATCGACGAACTGAAGGTCAAGACCATCTTCGTCGACAAGGCAACCTCGCTCAAGCGTTTCACGGCACGAGCAAAGGGCCGCGGCAACCGCATCGAGAAACAAACTTGTCACATCACTGTGACGCTCGGCAACTAAGGAGTCACGATGGGACAGAAGATTCATCCGACTGGCTTCCGTCTGGCCGTCAGCCGTAACTGGGCTTCGCGTTGGTACGCCAACAACACGAAGTTCGCCGGCATGCTGAAGGAAGACATCGAAGTTCGCGAGTTTCTGAAGAAGAAGCTCAAGAACGCTTCGGTTGGCCGCGTCGTGATCGAGCGCCCCGCCCGCAATGCACGTCTCACCATTTATAGCTCGCGTCCGGGCGTGGTGATCGGCAAGAAGGGTGAGGACATCGAACTGCTCAAGGCCGAGCTGCAACGTCGCATGGGTGTGCCCGTGCACGTGAACATCGAGGAAATCCGCAAGCCGGAAACCGATGCGCAGCTGATCGCTGACTCGATCACCCAGCAGCTCGAGCGCCGTATCATGTTCCGCCGCGCAATGAAGCGTGCGATGCAGAACGCGATGCGCCTCGGTGCCCAGGGCATCAAGATCATGAGCGCCGGTCGTCTGAACGGCATCGAAATCGCTCGTACCGAGTGGTATCGCGAAGGTCGTGTGCCCCTGCACACCCTGCGCGCCGACATCGACTACGGCTTCTCCGAAGCAGAAACCACCTACGGCATCATCGGTGTCAAGGTGTGGGTCTACAAGGGTGATCACCTCGGCCGCAACGATGCGCCGGTGGTGGAAGAGCCGCAAGACGATCGTCGTCGTCGCCCGGGTGGTCGTCCTGATGGTCGTCGCCGTGAAGGCGAAGGCGGCCGTCCGGGTGGCAACCGCCGCGGTGGCGCGGGTGCCGGTGCAGGTCGCCGCGCTCCTGGCGCAGATGCGAAGAGTGGAGAATAACGATGCTGCAACCTAAGCGCAGAAAATACCGCAAGGAGCAGAAAGGCCGCAACACGGGTAAAGCTACCCGTGGCAACGCCGTGTCTTTCGGCGAATTCGGCCTGAAGGCGATGGGCCGTGGTCGTCTGACGGCTCGTCAGATCGAGTCGGCACGTCGTGCGATGACCCGTCACATCAAGCGTGGCGGCCGCATCTGGATCCGGATTTTCCCGGACAAGCCGATCTCGAAGAAGCCCGCCGAAGTCCGTATGGGTAACGGTAAGGGTAATCCGGAATACTACGTGGCAGAAATCCAGCCGGGCAAGATGCTGTACGAAATGGATGGCGTGACGGAAGAGCTGGCTCGTGAGGCGTTCCGCCTCGCGGCCGCCAAGCTGCCGATCGCTACCAATTTCGTGGTGCGCCAGGTCGGGACGTAAGGAGAGCAGGGATGAAAGCATCCGAACTTCGCGGCAAAGATGCCGCAGGGCTGAACCAGGAGCTCTCCGAGCTGCTGAAGGCCCAATTTAGCCTGCGCATGCAAAAGGCCACCCAACAGCTGCAGAACACCAGCCAGCTGAAGAAGGTGCGCAAGGACATCGCGCGGGTGCAAACCGTGCTGAACGAAAAGGCGACCTCGAAATGACTGAAACTGCACAAACGGAATCGTCGCTTCGCCGCACGCTGGTCGGTCGGGTAGTTAGCGACAAGATGGACAAGACCGTCACGGTCTTGATCGAAAACCGCGTCAAGCATCCTCTGTACGGCAAGTACGTGCTGCGTTCCAAGAAGTACCACGCACACGACGAAGCCAACCAGTACAAGGAAGGCGACAAGGTCGAGATCCAGGAAACGCGTCCGCTGTCGCGGACCAAGTCCTGGGTGGTTTCCCGTCTGGTCGAAGCTGCGCGCGTCATCTAAAAAACCACACGGTTTTCGGTTGACTTGCGAGTCCAGGGTTATGTGCTATAATCCTGGACTTCCGCTTTGTTGCATTCGCCTTAGTTGTATCACCCCGGCGAATCGGTGAAGCGAACCTAGCCGAGCGGCTCCTGATTAACCATGTTCAGGCCGCCTGGTAACTACCGACTTCAAAGTTGATCAACCCAAACGGTTGCTGGCGCAAAGCCAGGGGCTGACGGGACCAAGACTGACCGGCGGGCGTTGCCCGGTGGATTAAGTTGGGAAGATAACACCATGATTCAGACAGAAAGCCGGCTCGAAGTAGCCGATAACACTGGTGCGCGCGAAGTTCTGTGCATCAAAGTGCTGGGTGGGTCCAAGCGCCGCTATGCGAGCGTGGGCGACATCATCAAGGTGACCGTTAAGGACGCAGCGCCGCGCGGTCGCGTGAAGAAGGGCGATATTTACAACGCCGTCGTCGTGCGCACCGCCAAGGGCGTGCGTCGCGCTGATGGTTCGCTCGTCAAGTTCGACAGCAATGCCGCTGTCTTGCTGAACACCAAGCTCGAGCCGATCGGCACCCGTATTTTCGGGCCGGTGACTCGTGAACTCCGTACCGAGCGCTTCATGAAGATTGTGTCGCTCGCGCCGGAAGTGCTGTAAGGAGCCGCCATGAACAAGATTCGTAAAGGCGACGAAGTCATCGTCCTGACCGGAAAAGACAAGGGCAAGCGCGGCACCGTGCAAGCCATGCTCGGCGAGAAGGTTGTGGTGGAAGGCGTCAACGTTGCCAAGAAGCACGCACGTCCGAACCCCATGCTGGGCACCACCGGTGGTGTGGTCGACAAGGTCATGCCGCTGCATATTTCTAACGTTGCGCTCGTGGATGCCAATGGCAAGCCGTCGCGCGTCGGTATCAAGGTGGAAGACGGCAAGCGTGTACGCGTGCTGAAGACCACCGGTGCCGTCGTGGCAGCTTGATTCTGGGCACAGATAGGAGTTGAGCATGACTGCACGTCTGCAAGAGTTTTACAAAGAACAAGTAGTACCGAAGCTGATCGAACAATTCGGCTTCAAGTCGGTCATGGAAGTGCCGCGCATCACCAAGATCACCCTGAACATGGGCCTTGGCGAAGCCATCAATGACAAGAAGGTCATTGAGCTGGCCGTGGGCGACCTGACCAAGATCGCCGGCCAAAAGCCGGTGGTGACCAAGGCCAAGAAGGCAATCGCCGGCTTCAAGATCCGCCAGGGTTATCCCATCGGCGCGATGGTGACGCTGCGCGGCGAACGCATGTTCGAATTCCTGGATCGTCTCGTGACCGTGGCCCTGCCGCGCGTGCGTGACTTCCGTGGTGTTTCGGGCCGCTCGTTCGATGGTCGTGGCAACTACAACATCGGTGTGAAAGAGCAGATCATTTTCCCCGAAATTGAGTACGACAAGATCGACGCACTGCGTGGTCTGAACATCAGCATCACGACGACGGCGAAGAATGACGAGGAAGCCAAGGCACTCCTCGCAGCATTCAAGTTCCCGTTCCGTAATTAAGGGGTAACCGTGGCTAAATTGGCTCTGATTGAACGTGAGAAGAAGCGCGCTAGGCTCGTGGCAAAGTATGCCGACAAGCGTGCGACCCTCAAGGCCATTATCGACGACCAAGAGAAGTCGGAAGAAGAGCGTTATAGCGCGCGTCTCGAGCTGCAGCAGCTCCCGCGCAACGCGAACCCGACTCGCCAGCGTAACCGCTGCGCGATCACCGGTCGTCCCCGCGGTACCTTCCGCAAGTTTGGCCTGGCGCGTAATAAGATCCGTGAAATCGCCTTCCGTGGCGAAATCCCGGGTCTGACGAAAGCCAGCTGGTAATTACGCACAGGCTACAGGAGAAACAGTATGAGCATGAGCGATCCTATCGCCGATATGCTGACACGCATCCGCAACGCCCAAGGCGTGCAGAAAGTGTCGGTTGTCATGCCGTCGTCGAAGCTGAAAGTGGCAATCGCCAAGGTCCTTAAGGACGAAGGCTACATCGACGACTACGCCGTGAAAGAAGAAGGCGGCAAGGCACAACTGAGCATCGGTCTGAAGTACTACGCTGGCCGTCCGGTCATCGAGCGCATTGAACGCGTCTCGAAGCCTGGTCTGCGCGTGTACAAGGGCCGTAGCGACATCCCCCAAGTGATGAACGGCCTCGGCGTCGCAATCATCTCGACCCCCCAGGGTCTGATGACCGATCGCAAGGCACGTGCCACTGGCGTGGGCGGCGAAGTTCTTTGCTACGTCGCGTAAGGAGTAGACCATGTCCCGTGTAGGTAAGGCTCCCATCGCGCTGCCCAAAGGCGCAGAAGTCAATGTGGCGGCTGGCGTGCTCTCCGTTAAGGGCCCGCTCGGCACGCTGACGCAGCCGATTCACAGCCTGGTCAAGGTCAATGTCGAAAACGACACGCTGACCTTCGCTCCGGTCGATGAATCGCGCGAAGCAAACGCACTGCAGGGCACCATGCGCGCCCTGGTGGCCAATATGGTCAAGGGTGTAACCGCCGGTTTCGAGCGCAAGCTTAACCTGGTCGGCGTGGGCTATCGTGCCCAGCTGCAAGGTACTGCGCTGAAGCTCCAGCTTGGTTTCTCGCACGACGTGATCCATGCGATGCCGGAAGGCGTGACGGCGGCAACGCCCACGCAGACCGAGATCATCATCAAGGGTGCGGACAAGCAGAAAGTCGGTCAGGTGGCTGCGGAAGTCCGCGCGTACCGTCCGCCTGAGCCCTATAAGGGCAAGGGCGTTCGCTACTCGGACGAGCGCGTCATCCTGAAGGAAACCAAGAAGAAGTAAGGGGTGCAATCATGAACAAGAAAGACGCTCGTTTGCGCCGTGCACGTCAGACCCGCGCCAAAATCGCGGAGTTGAAGATCAACCGTCTGACCGTGTTCCGTACGAATTCGCATATTTACGCCCAGGTCTACTCGCCGTGCGGCACGCAAGTGCTGGCATCGGCTTCGACCGCCGAGGCAGAAGTGCGCAAGGAACTGACCGGCAGCGGTGCTACCGCAGCCGCCGCGACCCTGATTGGCAAGCGCATCGCCGAAAAGGCGAAGGCAGCTGGCGTGGAAACCGTTGCGTTCGATCGCGGCGGCTTCCGCTTCCATGGTCGCGTGAAGGCACTGGCTGACGCAGCACGCGAAGCCGGCCTTAAGTTCTAAGCGCACATAGAGAGATACGTCATGGCAAAAATGCAAGCAAAAGTCCAGCAGGACGAACGCGACGACGGCCTCCGCGAGAAGATGATCTCGGTCAACCGCGTCACCAAGGTGGTGAAGGGTGGCCGGATTCTCGGTTTCGCTGCGCTGACCGTGGTTGGTGACGGCGATGGCCGCATCGGCATGGGCAAGGGCAAGGCTAAGGAAGTGCCGGTTGCGGTTCAGAAGGCAATGGACGAAGCCCGTCGCAAGATGGTCAAGGTCTCGCTCAAGAACGGCACGCTGCAACACGAAGTCGTTGGCAAGCACGGCGCCGCCAAGGTGCTGATGATGCCCGCCAAGGAAGGTACCGGCGTGATCGCTGGTGGCCCGATGCGCGCGATTTTCGAAGTGATGGGCGTGACCAACGTCGTGACCAAGTCGCACGGCTCGACCAATCCGTACAACATGGTTCGCGCCACGCTGGACGGTCTTCAAAAGATGAGCACGCCGGGCGAGATCGCCGCCAAGCGTGGCAAGTCTGTTGAAGACATCCTCGGTTAAGGAGTCGGACGAAATGTCGCAACAAACCGTAAAAGTGCAACTCGTGCGCAGCCTGATCGGCACGCGCGAGGATCATCGCGCCACCGTCCGTGGCCTGGGCCTGCGCCGTATCAATTCGGTGTCGGAGCTGCAGGACACGCCCGCCGTGCGCGGCATGATCAACAAGGTCTCGTACCTGGTCAAGGTTCTGGCCTGAGTCCCGGGACACGGAGAGCAAGATGCAACTCAACAACCTGAAACCGGCTGACGGTTCGAAGCACGCCAAGCGTCGCGTCGGCCGCGGTATCGGCTCCGGCCTGGGCAAGACTGCCGGCCGTGGTCACAAGGGTCAGAAGTCGCGTTCGGGCGGCTTCCACAAGGTCGGCTTCGAAGGCGGTCAAATGCCGCTGTATCGTCGCCTGCCGAAGCGTGGCTTCACGTCGCTGACGAAGGCCTTCAACGCCGAAGTGACCCTGCGTGATATCGAGCGCCTGGAAGCCACCGAGGTGGACCTGCTGGTTCTGAAGCAAGCTGGCCTGGTGGCTGAGCTGGCCAAGAGCGCCAAGGTCATCAAGGCTGGTGAGCTGACCCGCAAGGTTACGATCAAGGGTCTGGGCGCCACCGCTGGTGCCAAGGCTGCGATCGAAGCCGCCGGCGGTCAGATCGCGGCGTAATTTAGCAGCAGATTTCGCAGCATAGGCGAGTCACAGTCGGAGCATCGTTTGGCCACGGCGAAACCCAATGCAAGCACGCAAGCCAAGAACACGGCGAAGTACGGCGACCTGAAGCGCCGGCTGATGTTCCTGGTGCTGGCCCTGATCGTGTACCGCATCGGAGCGCATATTCCGGTGCCGGGAATCGATCCGGAACAGCTTGCGAAGCTTTTCCAGAGTCAGTCAGGTGGCATCCTCGGGATGTTCAACCTGTTCTCGGGCGGTGCGCTGTCGCGCTTTACCGTCTTCGCGCTCGGCATCATGCCGTACATCTCGGCGTCGATCATCATGCAATTGCTGACGATCGTGCTGCCGCAGCTGGAGTCGCTGAAGAAGGAAGGGCAGGCGGGTCAACGCAAGATCACGCAGTACACGCGCTACGGCACGGTGGTTCTGGCCACCTTCCAGGCGCTGTCGATTGCAGTCGCGCTGGAGTCTCAGCCTGGTCTGGTGATCGATCCGGGCCTGATGTTCCGGGCTACGGCAGTGATCACGCTGGTGACCGGTACGATGTTCCTGATGTGGCTGGGTGAGCAGATCACCGAGCGGGGTCTGGGCAACGGTATCTCGATCATCATCTTCGGCGGTATCGCGGCGGGCTTGCCCAACGCGATCGGCGGGCTCTTCGAACTGGTTCGCACCGGTTCCATGAGCATCATTGCTTCGATCCTGATCGTGGCAATCATCGCCGGTGTCACCTTCGCCGTGGTGTTTGTCGAGCGTGGCCAGCGCAAGATCCTGGTGAACTATGCCAAGCGTCAGGTCGGCAACAAGGTGTATGGCGGTCAATCGTCGCACCTGCCGCTGAAGCTGAACATGGCAGGGGTGATTCCGCCGATCTTCGCATCGTCGATCATCTTGTTCCCGGCGACCATCGCGGGCTGGTTCACGTCTGACTCGACGAGCGCTGCCGGCCGGTTCATCAAGGACCTGGCTGCGACGCTTTCGCCGGGACAGCCGGTCTACATCCTGCTGTACGCTGCTGCAATTATATTTTTCTGCTTCTTCTATACGGCTCTTGTGTACAACAGCCGGGAAGTCGCGGACAACCTGAAGAAAAGCGGTGCCTTCATTCCGGGCATTCGTCCGGGCGAGCAGACGACGCGCTACATCGACAAGATTCTTGTCCGTCTGACGCTGGCTGGTGCGATCTACATCACACTGGTCTGCCTGTTGCCGGAATTCCTGGTACTGCGCTGGAACGTTCCGTTCTATTTTGGCGGAACCTCGTTGCTGATCATCGTGGTCGTCACGATGGACTTCATGGCCCAGGTCCAGTCCTATGTCATGTCGCAGCAATATGAGTCCCTGCTGAAGAAAGCGAATTTCAAGGGTAATCTGACCTTGCGCTGAAGCCGGGTCGGTACAGGCTAGGTATGGCAAAAGACGACGTCATCCAGATGCAGGGGGAGGTCCTGGAAAACCTCCCCAACGCGACGTTCCGCGTCAAACTGGAGAACGGCCACGTAGTGCTGGGCCATATCTCCGGCAAGATGCGAATGAACTACATCCGGATTCTTCCGGGTGATCGGGTGACGGTTGAACTGACCCCATATGATCTGTCACGCGCGCGCATCGTCTTTCGGACGAAGTGAAGCGAACAGGAATTGAAGGAAGAGGAAAATCATGAAAGTGCTGGCTTCTGTTAAGCGCATTTGCCGCAACTGCAAAGTTATCAAGCGCAACGGTGTCGTGCGCGTGATCTGCTCGTCGGATCCCCGCCACAAGCAACGCCAAGGCTAATCGGAAAGAGGATTGACGAATGGCACGTATCGCAGGGGTTAACATCCCGAACCATAAGCATACCGAGATTGGCCTGACGGCTATTTACGGTATCGGCCGCTCGCGCGCCCGCAAGATTTGCGTGGCCACCGGCGTTCCCTTTGACAAGAAGGTCAAGGACCTGACCGACGGCGACCTGGAAAAGCTTCGTGACGAAGTAGCCAAGGCCACGGTTGAGGGTGACCTGCGTCGTGAAACCACGATGAACATCAAGCGTCTCATGGACCTTGGTTGCTATCGTGGCGTCCGTCACCGCAGGGGTCTCCCGATGCGCGGTCAGCGCACCCGCACCAACGCCCGTACCCGCAAGGGTCCGCGTAAGGCCGGCGTGGCTCTGAAGAAGTAAAGCCGAAGGCAGAGGAAGAAACTAATGGCAAAAGGTCCGAATAACGCCGCCCAGCGCGCGCGTAAGAAGGTCAAGAAGAACGTTGCCGACGGCATTGCGCACGTCCACGCTTCGTTCAACAACACCATCATCACGATCACCGACCGTCAGGGCAATGCCCTGGCATGGGCAACCTCGGGTGGCCAGGGCTTCAAGGGTTCGCGTAAGTCGACGCCCTTCGCAGCTCAGGTTGCTGCAGAGAACGCCGGCCGCGTGGCGCAAGACCAGGGTATCAAGAACCTGGACGTGCGCATCAAGGGCCCCGGCCCTGGCCGTGAATCGGCTGTGCGCGCGTTGAACGCGCTCGGCATCAAGATCTCGATTATCGAAGACGTGACGCCAGTGCCGCACAACGGCTGCCGTCCGCCCAAGCGTCGTCGGATCTAAGCGCCGGTGTGATACCCGGGCCGCAGGTGAGGTCTTCCTCGCCTTCTGCCCGGTGTGGTAACATTGCACGTTGACCTGCTGCATATGCTTTGCGGCAGTTTTTCGTTTTGCGTTTTTGTGTCTGGCGATTGGCCTGATGGTCCGCCGCCTGATGCTCGTAGTCAGTCATATGCTTTTGCGCGTGCCCTTCGGGGAATGCGCTGGATAAGCCCACCGTCTGCCACTCACGCGTCCGTCGAACGGGCGGAGAAGGCGGACTCGCGGCGCGTCAAACAAGGCGCCGCGATCGATCAGGAAGGAAGATAAAGTGGCACGTTATATCGGCCCGAAGGCCAAACTCTCCCGTCGTGAAGGTACCGACCTGTTCCTGAAGAGCGCACGCCGCTCGCTTGCAGACAAGTGCAAGCTGGACAGCAAGCCGGGCCAGCACGGCCGCACCTCGGGTGCACGCACCTCCGACTACGGCAACCAGCTGCGCGAAAAGCAGAAGGTCAAGCGTATCTATGGCGTGCTCGAGCGTCAGTTCCGCCGCTACTTCGCTGAAGCCGACCGCCGCAAGGGCAACACCGGCGAGAAGCTGCTGCAACTGCTGGAGTCGCGCCTGGACAACGTCGTGTACCGCATGGGCTTTGGCTCGACCCGCGCTGAAGCGCGCCAGCTGGTGTCGCACAAGGCGATCCTGCTGAACGGTCAAGCCCTGAACGTGCCGTCGGCGCAAGTCAAGGCTGGTGACGTCATCACCATCCGCGAGCAGTCGAAGAAGCAAGTCCGTATCGCCGAAGCGCTGTCGCTGGCTGAGCAATCGGGTTTCCCGGCATGGGTTGCCGTGGACGCGAAGAAGTTCGAAGGCACCTTCAAGCAAGTGCCGGATCGCGCCGATATCTCGGGTGACATCAACGAAAGCCTGATCGTCGAGTTGTATTCGCGTTAATCACTCGAATTCTGACCGACACCATCGAACGGCCAGGGGCTTGCGTTTCCCGCCAAGCTTCACATTCAGCCCGACGCGCTGCCGCGCGTCGGGCTTATTGCCCATCGTGCGATGGGATTTTCAGGTTCCAAACGTCAGCCTTATCGGTGTAACGAGCCGAGGGTATTGAAAAGGACAACCTAATGCAAACAGCACTACTCAAGCCTAAAATTATTGCCGTGGAGCCGCTCGGCGACCATCACGCGAAGGTCGTGATGGAGCCGTTCGAGCGTGGCTATGGCCATACGCTCGGTAACGCCCTGCGTCGCGTGCTGCTGTCGTCGATGGTCGGTTATGCCCCGACCGAAGTCACGATCGCTGGGGTGGTCCATGAGTACTCCACCATCGATGGCGTGCAGGAAGACGTAGTCAACCTGCTGCTGAATCTGAAGGGTGTGGTCTTCAAGCTGCACAACCGCGACGAAGTCACGGTTTCGCTGCGCAAGGAAGGCGAAGGCGTTGTGACGGCTGCCGATATCGAGCTGCCCCACGATGTCGAGATCATCAACCCCGGCCACGTGATCGCTCACCTGTCGGCCGGCGGCAAGCTCGATATGCAGATCAAGGTCGAACAAGGCCGTGGTTATGTGCCGGGCAACGTGCGCAAGTTCGGCGACGAAGCGGGCAAGGTCATTGGCCGCATCGTGCTGGACGCTTCGTTCTCGCCCGTGCGCCGTGTTTCGTACGCAGTCGAATCGGCTCGTGTGGAACAGCGTACCGACCTCGACAAGCTGGTGATGAACATCGAAACCGACGGCGTGATTTCGCCCGAGGAAGCGATTCGTCAATCGGCCCGCATCCTGGTGGACCAGTTGTCGGTGTTCGCCGCGCTGGAAGGCACCGAGTCGTCGGCGGAAGCCGCTTCGAGCCGCACGCCGCAGATCGATCCGATCCTGCTGCGCCCGGTCGACGACCTGGAGCTGACCGTGCGTTCGGCCAACTGCCTGAAGGCCGAAAACATTTACTACATCGGCGACCTGATCCAGCGCACCGAGAATGAGCTGCTCAAGACCCCGAACCTGGGTCGCAAGTCGCTCAATGAAATCAAGGAAGTGCTGGCTTCGCGCGGCCTGACCCTCGGCATGAAGCTCGAGAACTGGCCGCCCGCAGGGCTGGAGAAGTAATAGCCAGGCGCGGTGGCGGGTTTCCCCTGCCGCCGCGCCAGGTCATCGCGGCGACCGGCATGTGCCGGCTGCCTTAATAGACTACCGGCCCGCGCCGAACCGGAGATTGCTCCGGCCAAGCGATAGAAGAGCTGGTCAAACATTGCAATAAAGGAATCATCATGCGTCACCGTCATGGTTTGCGGAAACTGAACCGCACCTCGTCGCACCGCCTCGCGATGCTGCGCAACATGTCCAACTCGCTGTTCCAGCACGAACTGATCAAGACCACCCTGCCCAAGGCCAAGGAACTGCGCAAGGTTGTCGAGCCCCTGATCACGCTGGCCAAGAAGGACACCGTTGCCAACCGCCGCCTGGCCTTCGCCCGTCTGCGCGACCGCGACATGGTCACCAAGCTGTTCAACGAACTCGGCCCGCGTTACAACGCGCGTCCGGGTGGCTACACGCGTATCCTGAAGTTCGGTTTCCGCCAGGGCGACAATGCGCCGATGGCGCTGGTCGAACTGGTTGACCGCCCGGAAATCACCGAAGCGCCGGCTGAAGAAGCAGGCGAATAAGGTTGATTCCGTCCCGGCCCGCTGCGACCGTTGGTCGCGGCGAGCCGCGCGGACACCGCTTACAATCGAGCCAGGCTACATGCCTGGCTCTTTTGTTTTCCGGGGCCGGTGCGCCGGAGTCTGGCCGCGGGGCAGCCTGTGGCCTGGGAGGACGATCTGATGAGCGAAGCAATCTTGGTGATGACATCGCTGCCGGACGCCGAGTCCGCAGGGCGTGTTGCAAGGGCCGTGCTGGAGTCGAGGTTGGCGGCATGCGTGAACCGGCTGGCGCCGTGCGAGTCCGAGTACTGGTGGCAAGGTGAGATCGAAAGCGCACGCGAGTGGCCGCTGATGATCAAGACCACCCAGGAGCGTTACGCGGCGCTGGAGGCCGCGATTCGGCTAGCGCACCCCTACGAGGTGCCTGAGATCGTGGCAATGCCGCTGGTCGCGGGATTTGCGCCGTATCTGGCGTGGGTCGCGCACGAAACCCGAACGACCACGGACGGAGGCGACAGTGCGTAAGGATAGTGGTTGCTGCGCTGACTGACACTGATGCAGGCAATAGGCACTGCGGCCTGGGACTGGCGCCATGAAGCGAGCGCGATGCGGATACAACGAATGACATTTCAAAGGCTGGGCATGAGTTTCGGTGTGAGCGCGAACGCCTCGGGTGGCTGGGGGGCTGGGCAAGCCATGCGGCATGGTGCCGCAGTGCGGCTGTTGATCATGCTGCTGGCCTCACTCTGGCTGTGCCTCGGCGGCATGGCACATGCCGCCGATGACGACTTCTTGCCGCCGGAACAGGCCTTCCGGTTTGCGGCCCATCAGGTCGATGCGAAGACGATCGAGGTTCGCTTCGACGTGGCGGATGGCTACTACCTCTACCGCGATCGCTTTGCCTTTGCGGCGCAGCCGGCGTCCGTCAAGCTGGGTGCGCCGGTGTTCCCGCCCGGCAAGGTCAAGTTCGACGAGACGTTCGGCAAGGAGATGGAAACCTATCACGGCGGGCTGACCATCCGCGTGCCGGTGGAGTCCGCCCCGGCCGACGGCAAATGGTCGCTGGTGGTGACTTCCCAGGGCTGTGCCGACAAAGGCCTGTGCTATCCGCCGCAGGAAAGTGTGTTCAAGGTCGGCGGCGGTGCACTTGACGGATTGTTCGGCAAGCGGGCACCGGCGGATTCCAGCCGCATCGGCAACAACCCGGCCGCGGCAAGCGGCGACGCGGCCGGCCCCTCCCCCGCCCTGCCGGCCCCCACGGCCGACGAGAACGACCGCATCGCTGGCGCCCTGGCCAGCCGCAACCTCGGCGTGATCGCCGCGCTGTTCTTCGGCCTGGGCCTGCTGCTGACCTTCACGCCATGCGTGTTGCCGATGGTGCCCATCCTGTCGTCGATCGTGGTGGGCGAGCACGTCACGCGCAAGCGCGCCTTGCTGGTGTCGCTGTCCTATGTGCTTGGCATGGCAGTGGTCTACACGGGGATCGGCGTGGCGGCGGGCCTGCTCGGTGAGGGCCTCTCGGCGGCGCTGCAGGCGCCGTGGATGCTGGCTGCCTTTGCGCTGCTGATGGTGGCGCTGTCGCTGTCCATGTTCGGTCTCTATGAGCTGCAGCTGCCGCAGCACTGGCAGACCCGGCTGACGGCATCGTCCAACCGCCGCCAGGGCGGGCAGCTTGCTGGTGCCGCAGTCATGGGCGCGATCTCCGCGCTGATCGTCGGACCGTGCGTGACGGCGCCACTGGCAGGTGCGCTGGCCTATATCGCGCGCACTGGTGATGCCGTGGTCGGCGGCGGTGCGTTGTTTGCCATGGCGCTCGGCATGGGCGTGCCGCTGGTGCTGGTGGGCGTGGGGGCGGGCAACCTGCTGCCGCGCGCCGGGCGCTGGATGGAGACGACCAAGCGCTTCTTTGGCTTCCTGCTGCTGGGCGTGGCGCTCTGGATGGTGAGCCCGGTGCTGCCCGCGTGGGCGCTGATGGCGGGCTGGGCTGCGCTGCTGCTGGTTGGCGCGGTCTTCCTGAGCGCCTTCGATTCACTCGGCCCCGACGCGCATGGCCTGGCCAGGGTAGGCAAGGGCCTGGGCCTGCTGGCGGCGCTGGCAGGCGCCATCCTCCTGGTCGGGCTGGCATCCGGCGGCCGGGACCCCCTGCAGCCTCTGGCGCACCTGAGCGCTGCGCGCTCGGCGCCGGAAGCGACGACCGGCGGCGCGTCCGACGTACGGTTCGAGCGGGTCCGCTCGGTTGCGCAGCTGGACGCGCGCGTGGCGCAGGCCGCCGCCGCCGGCAAGCCGGTGCTGCTCGATTTCTACGCGGACTGGTGCGTGAGCTGCAAGGAGATGGAGCGCTTCACCTTTACCGATGAGCGCGTACGGGCGCGGCTGTCCGAGGTTGTGATGCTGCAGGCGGATGTCACCCAGAACAACGCCGATGACCGCGCGCTGCTCAAGCGCTTCGGCCTGTTCGGCCCCCCGGGCATCATCCTGTACGGTGCCGACGGGCGCGAGCGGCCGGTCCGCGCGATCGGCTATCAGCCGGCCACGCGGTTTCTCGACACGCTGTCGCGCGCACTCGATACCAAAGCCAATACCTGAGACGTACCTGAAATACCCGAAGCGCCAGCTTTGGCTAGCGTCGGCTAGCTTTGCTCCAGCCGGCGCCCCAGCGCCCATACCGCGGCCAGCACCACCACCACCGCGCCCATCAGCCCCAGCGACCACCAGAAGCCCTGGGGCTCACGCAGCCAAGGCATGCGGTCGAAGTTCATGCCGAAGATGCCGGTGATCAGCGTGAGCGGCATGAACAGCGCGGTGATCAACGTCAGCGTGCGCATGGTGCGATTGGTGCGGTGCGCCACCGAAGAGAAGTGGATCTGCACCGCGGACTCGATCGAGTCCTCCAGCCGGCGCGCATGCGCGAGCACGCGCGAGATGTGCTCCATCACGTCGTTGATCCGCACCAGCAGCGCATCGTCGCGGCCCGCCGCGCCTGGCGTACCTGGCGTGCCTGCAGCGGGTCCTTCACTCGCGATGCTATAGCTGTTGTCGAGCAGGCTGTCGCGGAACTCTTGCAGCGCGTCGTGCTGCTCCTCGCACAAGTGCTCCAGCCGCCGTAGCTCGATGCGGGCATCGAGCAAGCCCTCCCAGCTGGAAAAGCTGCGCCGCGCATTTAGCAGCGCGCGCTGCCACCGGTCGAGCTGGCGCGTCAGCGGCGCACGCAGGTCCAGGTAGCGGTCGACCATGGCGTTGAGCAGCCGCAGCATCAGGTCTTCCGGGCGCGTCGGCGGGCGGATGCCATGCACCAGCGCGGCGTGGCCATTGGCTCGCGTCCTTGACGCCGCTTGCGGCCGTGGCGCCTGGCACAGCTCAAGCAGGCGCTGGCGCACCTGGTCCAGCGTGCGCGATTGCGCGGGCCGTACCGTCAGCAGCACGTTGTCAAAGACGAAGAATGTGACCGGCTGGGTATCGATCTTGGCCAGCGCGGGTAGGAAGCCCGGCGGGTAGCGGCGCGGCTTGGTTGGGGTACCGGGTTTTGCCGCGGGCTGCGGGCCGGCCGTCGCAGTCGTGCTCGTTCCGGATGCCGCAGTCCCCTCTGCGCCTGCCTCGGCGATCAGCCGGCTGGTCTCGAAGGTGAGCTTGCGGAAGATCACCATGTCGTAGACATGCGTCGTATCGAAATACGAGGGGTGCGACGGGTTGGTGGCATCGATGAGATGCAGGTCCAGCACCGGGGCGCCTGTCAGCGCCTGGACGCTGTCGCGCCAGGCCGTCGGCGCGGCGCTGATCTCCTCGATCGGCGTGTCGACCCAGACGAAACGGGCCGCCGCATTGCCGGCAAGGAAGTCACGCGCCGCGTCGAGCGAGGCAAGCGGATGGACCTGGCTTGCGGAAAAGCCTAGCAGCTGCATCCGGGCAGGTTCAGCGCGCAAGCAGGCGAGCGGCGTCGCGTGCGAAGTAGGTCAGGATGCCATCGGCGCCGGCGCGGCGGAAGGCCAGCAGTGATTCCATCATGACCTTGTCGTGATCCAGCCAGCCATTCTGGGCTGCGGCCTTGAGCATCGCGTACTCGCCGCTGACCTGATAGACGTAGGTGGGGAAGCGGAACTCGTCCTTCACGCGCCGCAGGATGTCGAGGTAAGGCATGCCGGGCTTGACCATCACCATGTCGGCGCCTTCCATGATGTCCTGCGCCACTTCACGCAGGGCTTCGTCGGAGTTGGCCGGGTCCATCTGGTAGGTCATCTTGTTGCCTTTGCCCAGGTTGGCCGCCGAGCCCACCGCGTCGCGGAACGGGCCATAGAAGGCGGAGGCGAACTTGGCCGAGTACGCCATGATCCGCGTATGGATATAGCCGCTGTCTTCCAGCGCCGCGCGCACGGCGCCGATGCGCCCGTCCATCATGTCCGAGGGGGCCACGATATCCACGCCGGCCGCGGCCTGCGTCAGCGCCTGCTTGACCAGGATCTCCACGGTGACGTCGTTGATCACGTAGCCATCGTCGTCCAGCACGCCGTCCTGGCCGTGGCTGGTGTACGGATCCAGCGCCACGTCGGTCAGCACGCCCAGTTCCGGGAAGTGGTCCTTGAGCGCGCGCACGGCGCGAGGGATCAGGCCTTCTGCGTTGGTCGCCTCGATGCCGTCGGGCGTCTTCAAGGCCGGATCGATCACCGGGAACAGTGCGATGACCGGGATGCCGAGTTTTACGCAGTCTTCCGCCACCGGCAGCAACAGGTCGATCGACAGACGCTCCACGCCAGGCATGGACGCCACGCTCTCACGCTGGTTATGGCCGTCGACGATGAATACCGGATAGATCAGGTTATCTGGCGACAAGCGGTTCTCGCGCATCAGCCTGCGTGAGAAATCATCACGGCGCATGCGGCGCGGACGGTACTCGGGAAATGTGGACATGGCTTGAGAGAGGAGTCGAAAAAGAAGTGCGGGAGTCTGCCGGGCGGCTGGCGCGATGTGGCTGGCGAGTGCCTGGCCAGGCCGCTTGCGAAAGAAAAACTAAACTTTTGATCTCGCCCGCTATCATACTCGCGGACACTCTGCGTTGCGCTTGCGTGATGCAGCGTCCCCCGCTACTCCTCCCTGAGCGGGTACCCGCCCTTAACCGGTGGGAAAGTTCGCCCCCGTTGCTTGCAACGGGGTTTTTTTTGCCGGCTCATTTACCGCTTTACTTGTCGATTCGACAACAGGGCGGGCGCAGGGGTGGGTACGCTTTGTGGCGCCAGCAGATCAGTTCGCGGGCGTGTCGGGAGGCGCATCGTCCGCAGCGGTATCTGGTTCCGCTTCCGGTTCAGCCTGCCGCGCAACCGCGGCCTTGTTCTCCTGGGCTGCGGGCGGCAGGGCCTCGGGCAGGGACAGCCAGCCCGCCACCACGCGCTGGGCTTCCTCGATGCCGCGGCGCTTCAGGCTGGAGAACAGCTGCGCGGTCAGGGGTACGGGCGTGTCGAGCTGTTCTGCGTAGCCGGCCAGCACCTTGCGGGTTTCGCGCAGGGCCAGGGCGTTCTCGCTGTTGGTCAGCTTGTCGGCCTTGGTCAGCAGCACGTGAATGGGCCGGCCGGTGGGCAGGAACCACTCGACCATCTGGCAATCCAGGTCGGTAAAGGGGCGGCGTGCGTCCATCATCAGCACCAGGCCGGACAGTTGCGAGCGGGTCTGCACGTAGTCGCTCAGCAACGCTTGCCAATGGAACTTGGCCGACCCCGAGACCTGCGCATAGCCGTAGCCGGGCAAGTCGACGAGGAAAGCGAGCGGGTCCGGCGCCTTGACCGGGGCCACGCCGAAGAAGTTGATGTGCTGGGTGCGGCCCGGCGTGCGCGACGAAAAAGCCAAGCGCTTCTGGTTGCAAAGGATATTGATGGCGGTGGATTTGCCGGCGTTGGAGCGGCCGGCGAACGCCACTTCCGGCACGGCCGTGGCAGGCAGGTCGCGCAGATGATTGACGGTAACGAAAAAGCGGGCCTGATGTAGGAGGGACATGCGCTTGGGCGATG
>NZ_JBXASU010000098.1:0-14983 GCF_058809705.1 Cupriavidus sp. MPR-AND1C
TTGGCAAGACAAAAAAGTAGGTCGCCGCCCCGCAGGGGTGGTGAAACTGCAGTTGAAGTTGTAGTTGCCCTTGACGTCAAGCCGTTGCAGTCGAAGCTGACTTTGCAGTAGCCGTTGCCGCAACTACCAACCACCACTCAAATTCCAACACCCCAAAAAACAAAACCCCATCATCCGATGGGGCCCGTCCCGCCGAAGGCGCCAAAACCACCCCCCAGCCAAAAAACCAACCTTATGCCTGCGCCGGCTGCGCACCCCCCGCCGCCTGCAACCGCACATTCAACTCCTTCCGATACCGGTTCAGATCCTGCACGGTCTCGAAAGTGCGCTCGAACAGCAGCGACATATTGTGCAGGATCCGCTCGATCACCTTCTTCTCCCAGCCTTCGTCGAAGCGGATCTGCTCGTCGAGCCAGTGCTCGAGCCAGTCCGGGTCCGGCAGGCGCGACTGGATGGTGTCGTTGGGGAACAACGCCTTGTTGACGTGCAGGTTGGTCGGGTGCAGCGGCTTTTCAGTGCGGCGGGCAGAGGCCATCAGCACGCCGATCTTGGCGAAGGCCGAGCGGGCGCTGTCGCCGAACTGGTTCAGGTACTTCTTCATGTAGCGCAGGTAGGCGCCGCCGTGGCGGGCTTCATCCTGCGACAGGGTGCGGTAGATCTGCTTGATCACCGGCTCGGTGTGCCATTCGGCGGCACGGCGGTACCAGTGGTTGAGGCGGATCTCGCCGCAGAAATGCAGCATCAGGGTTTCCAGCGGCGGGGCCGGGTCGAACTCGAAGCGCACGGCGTGCAGTTCTTCTTCGGTCGGCACCAGGTCCGGGCGGAAGCGGCGCAGGTATTCCATCAACACCAGCGAATGCTTCTGCTCTTCAAAGAACCAGATGCTCATGAAGGCCGAAAAGTCGGAATCGTGGCGGTTGTCGCGCAGGAACATCTCGGTGGCGGGCAGGGCCGACCATTCCGTGATGGCATTCATGCGGATCGTCTTGGCCTGGTCGTCAGTGAGCAGGCTCGGGTCGAAGGAATCCCAGGGGATGTCCTTGTCCATGTGCCAACGTACCGCTTCCAGCGATTTGAACAGTTCGGGGTAGAGCATGGTAAGCCTTTGAAATTACGGGCAGATTCTACCAGATGCGAATTATTCCCAATGCCCTTTTTAAGCGCAAAGGAAGGGGGTGTTTGCGGCTGAACCCGCACGATGCCCAATTTATGGGCGAATATCGCGCCTTTCCCTGCTTTTATTCGTGCGAAAAAGAGCGCTATGCGTTGCTCTGCACCAAGTCCGGCGATGCGGCGAGCCTGTTGTGCCCTTAAGTCAGGCCGTCACACCGGCGGGTGGTTCGACATCAAGTGTAACCGTCCGCGCGGGCGTTGCGTTCGTGTCGTCGCCATCATCGGGCGGGATCACATCATAGAGGAACGCCGCGAGTTCGTGCTGTTGCGCCAAGGCGTCTTTCTCGCCCAGGTCGATCAGGGCCTGGGTGAACTCGGGCTCGAACAGCAGGTAGCTGGCAAAGGCCGCGCCGCGCGCTTCGGTGCCGCCCAACGGCGTCAGCAGGGCGCGCACGGTGCGGGGCAGCTGTTGCACATGCGTCGCGGCAATGGACTCGATGGGCTCGCTGGGCGAGATCGTCATCACCTGCACCGGGCGCCAGCCTTCGCGGTCGTTGGCGATCTCCGGCATGCGCGAGAGCAGGCTGTTGATGTGCTGCAGCCGTTCCAGGTCAGCGCTGAGCCCGTCAAGGAAGATGCTGGCCAGGGCCTGGCCGCCCACCTGCGCCAGCGACGGGTAGCCGCCGGCCGGCACGGTGTCGAACCAGCCGGGACGCTGGCGGGAGGCCGCGCCGATGGCCAGGATGCGAGACGCGCCCAGGTGGATAGCCGGCGACAGGGGCGACATCTGGCGCATGGTGCCATCGCCGAACCACTCGTGGTGGCCTTCGAGTTCCAGCGGCAGCGCGGGGAACAGGAAGGGGATGGAGGACGACGCCAGGAGGTGGTCCACGCCGATCCTGGCTTCCACGGCCAGCCGCTGGCTGCGGTGCCACGGATGGATGCGGCGGTGTGACTGGTAGAAAGTGACGTGGCGCCCGGTGGTATAGGACAGCGCCGTCACGGCAAAGGCCTGGAGGTCGCCGGCGTCCAGGCTGGCCTGCACCCGCTCGGGGTCGAACAGTTCGCCGAGCAGGCCGCCCAGCGGCGCGTTGTCGAACAGCGCCCGCGGCGCGCGCCGGATGGCCCAGCCGAAGGCCAGCGCGGAGAGCCACTGCGCGCCGGATGCGCCCACGCCGACGATGCCGGTGCGGTAAACGTCCTCGGCATGGATGCCGCTCCACAGCGCGGCCAGGCTATCGGCCGCGGTGCGGAAGTTGGCCGCGTTGATCGCCATGCCGGCGCCGTTGATGGCGCCGGCCGACGTGCCGCAGATGATGTCGAAGGGAATGCGGCCACGATCGCGGCCGTGCTGCGCGGCGATGCGCGCGAGGCCGCGCAATACACCGGCCTGGTAGGCGGCGCGGGCGCCGCCGCCCATCATGATCAGCGAGGTGGTCTTCACTGCAGGCGTCGGCTCCGAAGTTGGATCACGGGGTTCCCCTGGTGTCGCGTGGCCAGGCGCGGCTCAGGCTCAGGACGGCTCGCCGGAAGTATCGGCCGAGCCGTTGGCGCTGCCTTGCGGCTCGGCGGGCTTGGCCGCCGCGGATTTCTTGCTGGCCGGACGTGTGGCTTTGGGCGCGGGTTTGGCGGCCGGCTTGGCCCCGGCTGCCTTGCCGGCTGCCTTGCTGGCTGGCTGGTGGGCCGGCCTGGCCTTGTTGGCAGGCGCCTTGCCTTCCGGCCTGGCGGCGGGAGCGGGGGAGGGCGCAGGCGCGGCTTCGGGCGCGGGCGTGCCGGGCATGCCCGGCATGCCAAAGGCGCCCAGGTTGCCGAGATTACCAAACGGCGACATGCTGGCGGTGGCGGCGCTGCTGGCGATCTGGTTGAACTGCTGCTGCAGCACATCCCACCACAGGCTGGCATCCGGCGGGGCGGCGTCACCCGGGCCGGCAGCGTGGCCGGATGCTGCGGCCGGCTCTTGCGCCTGGCCGGCTTCGGGCGCATCGGGGCCGTTGTCTTCCTCGTCCTCGTTTTCCTCGACCGTAGGCTCGGGCCAGACACGCCTGGCCGCAGGGGGCTCGGCGGGTTGCTGGTAGGGCGCCGCGCTGGGCGAGCCGGCCGCGCGCGCCACGTTTTCCATTGCGCTTTGCATCGCCTCCGGCGAGAGCGCGGTGCCGATGGTCTGCAGCGCCACCAGCGTGGCGCGCTGCACCTCCAGGCCCTGGATGGTGGTGCGCAGCAGGTTGGTGTTGAGCTGCAGCCAGCCTTCCACGGCCTTGAGGTCATGGATGCGCTTGTCGACGTCCTCCAGGTTCATCGGTGGGGTCATGGCCTGCAGGCCAGGCATCAGGCCGCCCGGCATGCCGGCGGCGCTGCCCCACATCTTGCGGAGGAACTCGAAGCCGTTGGTGAAATCTGGAATCTGGCCGAACATGGTCTCGCCTCCGGGGGTCGGCAGCCGGCGGCGCCGGCTGCGGAACTGCATTGATCGGAACTACATGTGTTACTCGAACTGCGGCGGCCGCTTTTGCCGCAGGCTGGCTACGCCTTCCTGCACATCGGGGCCGGCAAAGCCCATGAATTCCAGCGCCAGCGAGGCATCGAACGAGGGGCCCGCCATGCGCAGCCAGTTATTCAGTGCGTACTTGGTCCAGCGGATCGCCGTCTGCGACCCGGCGGCCAGCCGGCGCGCCACGTCGAAGGCGCGCTCGACCAGTTCCTCTTCGTCCACGGTCAGCGACACCAGCCCGATGCGCTCGGCCTCTTCGCCGCTCACCGACTCGCACAGCATCAGATAGTACTTGGCCTTGGCCATCCCGCACAGCAGGGGCCACACGATTGCGGCATGGTCCCCCGCCGCCACGCCCAGGCGCGTATGGCCATCGACAATGCGCGCGGTCCTGGCCGCGATCGAGATATCGGCCAGCAGGCCGGCCACCAGCCCAGCGCCGACCGCCGGGCCGTGCATGGCCGACACGATCGGCTTGTCGCAATTGATCACGTTGTAGACCAGGTCCCGGGCCTCGTGCCACACGCGGGTGCGGGTGGCGAAATCGTTGGCCATGTCTTCCACCAGGGACAGGTCGCCGCCGGCCGAAAAGCCTTTGCCTTCGCCGCGGATCAGCGCCACGCGCACGTCCGGGTCGGCCGACACGTCGCGCCAGATCTCGGCCAGCTCGCGGTGCATATTGGCATCGGCTGTGGCCAGCTTGCGGTTGGCGGACTGTTGCGCACCCATCACGATCTCGAGGATGGGGCCATGCCGGCGCAGGGTCAGCGCCTGGTAGCGATCGTAGCGTGGCGACAACGGCGCGTCGTCCACGTTGTCCGTGCCGGACGAGATCGGGGTGGACGAAGGCGTGGGCGCTTGCGGAGGGATTGCGGTCATGAGGCAGCGATGGCCGGGGCCATTCCTTGGTGACGCGTGGGGGCCGGGCCGCGAAAAACGGCCCGGGTCGCCGCCGGTGGCTGCCTGGCGCAGTCGATGGCAATTAGCCAACCGTTCGGTCGGTCAATTATAAGCACTCCCATCGCCGCGCGGCCAGCGGCAAGCAGCGTGGCCCGCGGCGTTTCCCTCAGCTTCAGCTTCAGCCCTTCGCCGACACCAGCTGGTCGATCGCGCCGAACACCGAGCGGCCTTGCGCATCGAACATCTCGATCTTGACCGCGTCGCCGAACTTCATGAAGCCGGTGACCGGCTGGCCGCCGTCGATGATCTCCAGCATGCGCTTCTCGGCGATGCAGCAGTAGCCCTTGCTGCGGTCGACGTTGGAGATGGTGCCCGAGCCGACGATGCTGCCTGCGCGCACATTGCGCGTCTTGCAGATATGGGCGATGAGCTGGCCGAAATCGAACACCATGTCGGTGCCGCAGTCGGGCGCGCCCACCTTCTTGCTGTTCCAGTGGACGGTCATCGGCAGGTGCACGCGGCGCTCGCGCCAGGCTTCGCCCAGTTCGTCGGGCGTGACAGCTACCGGCGAGAAGGCGGTAGCCGGCTTGCTCTGGAAGAAGCCGAAGCCCTTGCCCAGTTCGGCGGGGATCAGGTTGCGCAGGGATACATCGTTGGCCAGCATGATCAGCCGGATGGCGTCGGCGGCCTGCTCGGGCTTGGCGCCCATCTTCACGTCGCCGGTGATGACGGCGACCTCGGCCTCGAAGTCGATGCCGAAGGTTTCGCTGGCGCACACGATATCGTCATGCGGGCCGATCATGTCGTCGGAGCCGCCCTGGTACATGAGCGGATCGGTCCAGAACTCCGGCGGCATCTCGGCACCGCGCGCGCGGCGCACCAGTTCCACGTGGTTGACGTAGGCGGAGCCGTCGGCCCACTGGTAGGCGCGCGGCAGCGGCGCCATGCACGCCCTGGGGTCGAAGGCGAAGGGGTGGCGCGCGCGGCCCGCGTTCAGGGCATCGTAGACGTCCTGCAGTTGCGGCGCGTAGAAGTTCCAGTCATCCAGCACGGTCTGGAGCTTGCCGGCGACATCGTTGACGTAGTGGGCGGTCTTCAGGTCGCGCGAGACAACCACGAGCTGGCCGTCGCGCGAGCCGTCCTTGAGGGTGGCGAGTTTCATGTATGCGGTGCGTTAGGAAAAAAGCAGATCAAGCGGAAAAAGCGGAAATGCTGAAAAAGCAGCCCGCTAGTCTACCGTGATGCCCTTGGCCTTGATCAGCTTGCCCCAGCGCTCGGCTTCGGCATGCGCGTACTGCGCGAACTCCTCGGGCGTGCTGGAGACCGGCTCCACGCCGATGCCTTCGAAGCGCTTCTGCACGTCGGCGCTCTTGAGCGCCTTCACCAGCTCGGCGTTCAGGCGGGTCACCACCGGCTTGGGGGTGCCGGCCGGCGCCACCACGCCTTGCCAGGCATAGGCTTCGAAGCCGGGCACGCCGGCTTCGGCCACCGTCGGCACCGCAGGCAGCGCCGTCAGGCGCCTGGGCGTGGCCACGCCCAGCGCGCGTACCTTCCCGGCCGCCACGTTCTGCTGGCCGGAGGCGAGGTCAAGGAACATCAGTTCGACCTGGCCGGCGAGCAGGTCCTGCACCGCCGGCGCGGCGCCCTTGTAGGGCACGTGGGTCATCCTGGTCTTGGTCTGGTCCATGAACAACTCCATGGCCAGGTGGTGCGGGCTGCCCGCGCCCGGCGAGGCGAAATTCACCTTGCCGGGGTTCTTCTGCACGTATTCGATGGCTTCCTTGAGCGTGCGCGCCGGGAAGTTCGGCGTTGCCACCAGGATCAGCGCAAAGCGCGCCACCATCCCCACATGCACGAAGTCCTTGTCGGCGTTGTAGGGCAGCTTCTTGTACAGCGACGGGTTGGCCGCCAGGGTGGCGGTATCGGCGGTCAGCAGCGTGTAGCCATCGGGCTTGCCATGCGCTACCGCGTCGGCGCCGACGATGGTGGCCGCGCCCGGGCGGTTGTCGATCACCACCTGCTGGCCCAGCGCCGGCGTGATGGCCTGGCCCAGCGTGCGCGCCACGACGTCGGTGCCGCCTCCCGCCGGATAGGGCACGACCCAGCGGATCGGCTGGGCGGGCCAGTTGTCGGCGGCGCAGGCGGGCTGGAACGCGGCGGCGCCCAGCGTCAGCGCGGCTAGCAGCGGCGCAGCGCAGGCGCGCCATGCTTGCAGGGCGGGGCGTTGGCCGACGGGGGAAAGGCGGGTCATCTTCGTCTCCTGTAGAAAGCGGCCGCGCCGCGCCATCTGGATTGGATGGCGGCATGCCCGCGCCGGTATTGGCCGGTGCCGAAGATATCGATTCGCCCCGACCTGTATATGTGCGCTCAAAGGTGCGCTCAAAGTCTACCGACGGTTTAAAAATTGGTAAATCGATTTCGCTATAGTAAATTTATGGGCCGGGCGGCATGATTGCTTTGCGTGCGCGCAGCCGGTACGTGTGATTAATGCAATTCTTTTTCAATTTCTTGCCCCCCGTTGCCGCATGACTGAACCTGAAGAAGACGATTCCAAGTTGCGTTCCGGCATCCAGTCGATCGAGGTTGGCTTCAAGCTGCTGCAGGCGCTGGCGGCATCGCCGCGCGCCATGATGCTGCGCGACCTCGCCGCCGCCGCCGACATGAATCCGGCCAAGGCGCATCGCTACCTGGTCAGCTTCCAGCGGCTCGGCATGGTGATGCAGGACCCGGTTGGCGGGCGCTACGACCTCGGGCCGTTCGCGCTGCAACTGGGCCTCGCCGGCCTCAATCGGCTTGATCCTGTCAAGAAGGCCCGCCCGATCCTGTCGCAGTTGCGCGACGAGATGGACCAGACCATCGGCATCGCCGTCTGGGGCAACCACGGCCCGACCATCGTGCACTGGGAAGAATCCAGCCACCCGGTCACGGTCAGCCTGCGCCTGGGCGACGTGATGCCCATGCTCAACTCCGCCACCGGCAGGCTGTACGGCGCCTACCTGCCGAAACAACAGACGCGCCCGCTGGTCGAACGGGAACTGGCGGAGCGCGGCCATGACGATATTCCGGACCTGCCGCGCTCGCTGGCCGACTATGACGTGGTCTGCGAAGACGTTCGCGCCCACGGCGCGGCGCGGGTGAAGGGTGGCGTGCTGCCGGGCATCAATGCGTTTTCGATGCCGGTGTTCGATGCCAACGGTCACGTGGCGATGGCGCTGATCGTGCTGGGCGCGCAGAGCGTATTCGATGCAGAATGGGGTGGTACGGTCGATCGTCATGTGCGCGATATTGCCCGGCAGATTTCTTCGGAGCTTGGTTATCTTGGTGGCAGCCCGACGAGCGGGCCGAACGGCCCTCACCCGTAAGCCGACCTCGCGCCGCCTGCGCTGGGCGGTTGCGCTTGCGCTGGTGCTGGCCGCCCACCTGCTGGCGGTGCTGGGCCTGCTGCATATGCCCGGGTTGCCGCGGGACCCGACCGCGCCGCCGCCGCTCGAAGCCATCCTGCTGCCGCCGCCGGCGCCACCGGCACCCGTCGCGCCGCCACGCCCGGCCCCGGCCGCGCCAAAGCGGCCTCCGGCGGCGCGCGTCGAGCCCACGATCACCCCCACGCCTGAGCCCCCGGTTGCAGCCCCAGCCGCCCCTGAGGCGCCGGCGCTGCTTGCCACGCCTGGTGCCGGCCCTTCCATGGCGAGCGCCGCTGGCGGCGCCGGGAGCAGTGCGGCACCCGCGTCCGCGCCGGCCGCGGCGCCCCCTGACAACGTTCGCTACGCGGCGCCCCCATCCACGCTGCTGCACTACGCCAGCTTCGTCAATGGCGTGCAGAACCCGGATGGCCTGATCCGCTGGCAGCATGACGGCGCGCACTACCAGCTCGCGGTGGAGACACGGGTGTTGTGGTTCCGCTTTGCCTTTCACAGCACCGGCGCGCTCGACGAGCGCGGCCTCGCGCCCGAGCGCTATGAGGAGAGCCGCCGTAACCGTGTCGAGGCGGCTCGCTTCGATCGCGCTGCCGGCATGCTCGTCTTCGAGGGGCGCGGCAAGCAGGAGCCGCTGCCGGCCGCTGGCCAGGACCGTTTCAGCGTGTTCCTGCAAATGGTGGGGCTGGTGCGGGGCAATCCGCAGCGCTACGCCACGCCGGGCGTGACGGAAACCTTCGATGTGGCGGATACGCGTGACCTGGAGCCCATGCAGGTGCAGTATGTGGGGGAAGAGGACGTGGATACTGGCCATGGCCTGGTGCGGGCCAAGCACTTCGTGCGGCTGCCGCGCCATGCCAATGATCGTCGGCGCGTGGAAGTGTGGCTGGCGCAGTCGCTGCAGTGGATGCCAGTGAAGCTGCGGCAGACGGAGCCCGATGGCACGCAGATCGAGCTCGTTTATCGCGACAGCGAACCGCTGCGCTGAGCCTGCAAGCTGTTTTCAGGCCGACGTAAGCCCGCCCGCAAGCCGTCCTCAAGCCATCCGCCAGCTGCGGCATCGGCCGCCGCTGTGGTTCACCGTGTTTTCACCAACATCCGGAGACCCGTCATGAGCGCCACCCTGCCACCATCCGAGACCCGCCGCGTGCGCGTGGGCGATATCAGCCTGCACGTGCGCATCGACGGGGGCGACGGCCCCTGGGTGGTCCTGGCGCATGCGCTGGGTGCCAATCACACCTTGTGGGATGCCACGGCGCGCCACCTGGCGCCGCGTTATCGCGTGCTGCGCTACGACCTGCGCGGGCACGGCCAGAGCGATGCGCCGATCGGCGCCTACTCGATGATCCGCCTGGCCGACGACGCGGCCTGCCTGATGGATGTGATGGAGGTGCCGGCCGCGCATTTCGTCGGGGTCTCGGTGGGCGGCATGATTGGCCAGACCGCGGCCGTGCGCCATCCCGAGCGCTTGCTGTCGTTGACCTTGGCCGCGACCGTCAACCGCACGCCGCTGGATGTCCACCCGATGTGGCATGAGCGCATCGGCCATGTGGAAGCGCACGGCATGGCGGGCGTTGCCGACAGCACCATGCAGCGCTGGTTCAGCGCGGCATTCCGGGGGGCGCATCCGCAGGAGGTGGCCCGCGTGCGCGAGATGCTGCTGGCCACGCCCGTGCACGGGTACGTCGGAACGTGCCAAGCCATCATGGCATTTGACCTGGCCGGGGCGATTTCGCGGATTCATTGTCCTACTCTGGTAGTGGCCGGCGAGGAGGACCTGGGGGCGCCACCGGCGATGGCACGCGAGATTGCTGGCGCCATTCCCGGTGCCCGGCTCGAAATCCTGCCTCACGCCGCGCACCTTGCCCATATCGAGCAGGCAGAACGCTTTCATGCCGTGCTGGATGCTTTCCTTGGCAATGCGGCTTGCGGCGCACAGTGCGATGTACCCTGAGACGAACCTTGGCGCTCAGGGCAGAACAGCGGGCGATCGCTTTCCCACCAAACTCAAGAACTTGCTGGGATGGCCGTTGCCCAATGTAGTGAGGGAACGCGTAAAACCTGCGGTTTGCCGAAGCAGAACTTGAAAACACGGCAAACACCCTCAGCTTGGAGGAGAAATCGCGGTGGGCAACTGGCCAGTGTGCCGGTTATCGAAATAATCAGTCGCCCGCCGCTCGACCCATGACAGCCAGGAGGTATGCCATGCAAATGATCTACAACAGCGACAATTACTGCATTGTCGAGTTTGGTGCGGATGTCGAGCATGCGCCTCTTGCCTCTGGCGGCTATGAAATCGTGGACAAGAACCTGAAGCGCGAGATTTTCCTCGGTGGCCAGATGGCCGAGAGCTTTCGTGCGGACGTGACGCGTCTGATCGAAAGCGAGCCGTCGGTGGAAGAGGTGGATGATTTCCTTGGCAAGTTCGATACAGTGATGATTCACCCGCTAGTGATGCACTAGGCTCCGCGGTGCCTTTGCCAGCTTTGCGTCGCGTGACGGGCCGGCAAGCCAAGCCACGGAGGAAATAGCAAGAAGCCCGCGCACCGCGCGGGCTTCTTGCTATCAGGCATCGGGCTTTCAGGATACGTTCCCGGCCAGCTTCCGGTCATTCAATACTGTTCCCAGGGCAGCCCGGCATGGCGCCAGCCGTTGAGCGTATTGCGATGGCGCTCGGCGTCGAGGTCGCCCTCGAAGCCATGCAGCACGTTGTAGACGGTGGAAAACCCGGCGCCCTCCAGGGCTCGCGCGGCGGCCGTCGAGCGGTTGCCGCTGCGGCAGATCAGCAGCACCGGGCGCGCCGACGCCTGGCCCGCGAGCTTCTTCACCGACTGCACGAAATGCGGGTTCACCTCCCAGTCGGGGCCATCGTTCCAGGGCACGTTGTGTGCCCCCTTGGGGTGCCCAACGAACAGGTACTCCATTTCGCTGCGGCAATCGATGAAGAGCGCATCGGGCGACTCGCTGAGGAGCGTTTGCGCGTCGCCGGGGCTGAGGTGTTGCATGGGCAAGGCTTTCCGTTGATGGGAATGAGGGTGAATGTGCCCCAGTGTAGGGCCGGGCGGTGCCGCGCGGCAACCCGCGAGCGCCGCTGGCTGCACCGCCCGGATGCTGCCGTTATTCCGCAAACCATTGATGTAACTGATAAAATCGCAGTCTTTTCTCTTGCTGTCGAGCCCCACATGAGCGCCGCCCCACGTTCCGCCTCGCTTCCTCCCGCGCGTCCCTACACCCGGGCGGCCAACCTGCCGGCCCTGCTGCGCGAGCGCATCCTGATCCTGGATGGTGCCATGGGCACCATGATCCAGCGCTACAAGCTGACCGAGGCGGATTACCGCGGCGAGCGTTTCGCCGGGCACCATGTCGACGTCAAGGGCAATAACGAACTGCTGCTGCTAAGCCGCCCGCAGGTCATCAGCGAGATCCACGAGCAATACCTGGCTGCCGGCGCCGACCTGATCGAGACCAATACATTTGGTGCGACGGGCGTGGCCCAGGAAGACTACAAGATGGCGGACCTGGCCTACGAGATGAACGTTGTTGCCGCCCGGCTGGCGCGCGAGGCCTGCGACAAGTACAGCACGCCCGACAAGCCGCGCTTCGTGGCCGGCGCCTTCGGCCCCACGCCCAAGACCGCGAGCATCTCGCCGGACGTGAACGACCCGGGCGCGCGCAACGTGACCTTCGAAGAGCTGCGCTGCTCGTACTACGAGCAGGGCAAGGGTCTGCTGGAAGGCGGTGCCGACGTGTTCCTGGTGGAAACCATCTTCGATACGCTCAATGCCAAGGCCGCGCTGTTCGCCATCGACCAGCTGTTCGAAGACACCGGCGAGCGCTTGCCCGTGATGATCTCGGGCACGGTCACCGACGCCTCCGGGCGCATTCTCTCCGGCCAGACGGTGGAAGCCTTCTGGAACAGCCTGCGCCACGCCCGCCCGATCACCTTCGGCCTGAACTGCGCGCTCGGCGCCACGTTGATGCGCCCCTACATTGCCGAGCTGGCCAAGATCTGCGACGCGGCTGTGTCGTGCTATCCGAACGCCGGCCTGCCCAACCCGATGAGCGATACCGGCTTTGACGAAACCCCGGAGGTCACGTCGTCGCTGGTGGAAGAGTTTGCGACGTCCGGCCTGGTGAACCTGGTGGGCGGCTGCTGCGGCACCACGCCCGAGCATATCGCCGCCATTGCCGAGCGCGTGGCCAGCAAGAAGCCGCGCACCTGGCCCGGCCAGTACCGCGACGCCGCCTGAACTCGCATCGCGAGCCCACAGAACAAGATCAAGCCATGACCAACGATACCCTGCCGCCGCGTCCGATGCGCCTGTCCGGCCTCGAGCCTTTCACCATCGATGAAGACACGCTCTTCGTCAACGTCGGCGAGCGCACCAACGTCACCGGCTCCAAGGCCTTCGCCCGCATGATCCTGAACGGCCAGTTCGACGATGCGCTGGTGGTCGCCCGCCAGCAGGTCGAGAACGGCGCGCAGATCATCGACATCAACATGGACGAAGCCATGCTGGACTCCAAGGCGGCCATGGTGAGGTTCCTCAACCTGATCGCCTCCGAGCCCGATATCGCGCGCGTGCCCATCATGCTGGACTCGTCCAAGTGGGAAGTGATCGAGGCCGGCCTGAAATGCGTGCAGGGCAAGCCCGTGGTCAACTCGATCTCGCTCAAGGAAGGTGAGGAACAGTTCCGCCATCACGCCGAGCTGATCCGCCGCTACGGCGCCGCGTCCGTGGTGATGGCCTTCGACGAGCAGGGCCAGGCCGACACCTTTGCCCGCAAGACCGAGATCTGCAAGCGCAGCTACGACATCCTGGTCAATGAAGTCGGCTTCCCGCCCGAAGACATCATCTTCGACCCGAACATCTTCGCGGTGGCGACCGGCATCGAAGAGCACAACAACTACGCGGTGGACTTCATCGAAGCCACCGCATGGATCAAGCAGAACCTGCCATACGCCAAGGTCAGCGGCGGCGTGTCCAACGTATCGTTTTCGTTCCGCGGCAACGACGCGGTGCGCGAAGCCATCCACACCGTGTTCCTGTACCACGCCATCAAGGCGGGCATGGACATGGGCATCGTCAACGCCGGCCAGCTCGGCGTGTACGACCAGCTCGACGCCGAGCTGCGCGAGCGCGTGGAGGACGTGGTGCTCAACCGTCGCGAGGACAGCACCGACCGCCTGCTGGAGATCGCCGACCGCTACAAGGGCGGTGGCGCGAAGAAAGAGGAAAACCTGCTGTGGCGCGGCACCCCGGAGAACCCGGTGCCGGTGGCCGACCGCCTGTCGCATGCGCTGGTGCATGGCCTGACCACCTTCATCGTGGAAGACACCGAGGAAGTGCGCCAGCAGGTCGAAGCGCGCGGCGGCCGCACGATCGAGGTGATCGAAGGCCCGCTGATGGATGGCATGAACATCGTGGGCGACCTGTTCGGCGCCGGCAAGATGTTCCTGCCGCAGGTGGTCAAGAGCGCCCGCGTGATGAAGCAGGCCGTGGCTCACCTGTTGCCCTACATCGAGGAAGAAAAGCGCTTGCTGGCCGAGGCGGGCGGCGACGTCAAGGCACGCGGCAAGATCGTCATCGCCACCGTCAAGGGCGACGTGCACGACATCGGCAAGAACATCGTCTCGGTGGTGCTCCAGTGCAATAACTTCGAAGTGGTCAACATGGGCGTGATGGTCCCGTGCAACGAGATCCTGGCGCGCGCCAAGGTCGAGGGCGCTGACATCGTCGGCCTGTCCGGGCTGATCACGCCGTCACTTGAGGAAATGGCCTACGTCGCCTCCGAGATGCAGCGCGACGACTACTTCCGCATCAAGAAGATCCCGCTGCTGATCGGCGGCGCCACCACCTCGCGCGTGCACACCGCGGTCAAGATCGCGCCCCACTACGAAGGCCCCGTGGTCTACGTGCCGGACGCATCGCGCTCGGTCAGCGTGGCGTCCAGCCTGCTGTCCGACGATGGCGCCGCCAGGTACCTGGACGAGCTGAAGACCGACTACGAACGCATCCGCCACCAGCACGCCAACAAGAAGGCCACGCCAATGGTGTCGCTGGCCAAGGCCCGCGCCAACAAGACGCCGGTGGACTGGAGCGCCTACGTGCCGCCCAAGCCGAAATTCATCGGCCGGCGCATCTTCCGCAACTACGACCTCACGGAGCTCGCCAACTATATCGACTGGGCCCCGTTCTTCCAGACATGGGACCTGGCCGGCAAATTCCCCGACATCCTCAATGACGAGATCGTCGGCGAATCCGCCCGCCGCGTGTTCTCGGACGGCAAGGCCATGTTGTCGCGCCTGATCCAGGGCCGCTGGCTGACGGCCAACGGCGTGCTGGCCCTGCTGCCGGCCAATGCCGTCAACGACGACGACATCGAGATCTACACCGACGAGACCCGCAGCCAGGTCGCGCTGACCTGGCACAACCTGCGCCAGCAAAGCGAGCGCCCGGTGATCGATGGCGTGATGCGCCCCAACCGTTGCCTGGCCGACTTCGTCGCGCCCAAGGACAGCGGCATCGCCGACTACATTGGCGTGTTCGCTGTCACCGCCGGCATTGGCGTGGACAAGAAGGAAGCCCAGTTCGAGGCCGACCATGACGACTACAGCGCGATCATGCTGAAGTCGCTGGCCGACCGCCTGGCCGAAGCCTTTGCCGAATGCCTGCACGAGCGCGTGCGCCGCGACCTGTGGGGCTATGACGCTGGCGAAGTGCTGACCAACGAGCAACTGATCGCCGAGACCTATCGCGGCATCCGTCCGGCACCGGGCTATCCGGCCTGCCCGGAGCATACGGTCAAGGCGCCGATGTTCGAGTTCCTCAACGCTGCCGAGATCGGCATGGGCATCACCGACTCGCTGGCGATGACACCGGCCGCTTCGGTGAGCGGTTTCTACCTGGCGCATCCGGAGTCGACGTATTTCTCGGTCGGCAAGATCGGCGAGGACCAGTTGGACGATATGGTGGCGCGCCGCGGCGAAGAACGCAGCGTGCTCGAGCGCGCGCTCGCGCCAAACCTGTAACCACTTGCGCGATGGCGCGGCGGCGTTTTACGCCGC
>NZ_JBXASU010000098.1:14993-22821 GCF_058809705.1 Cupriavidus sp. MPR-AND1C
CCCCCCCCCCCCAAGCGCAAGCCATTGGGCAAGCAGGGAAAAGCCTCTTTGAGCGCATCCATGTGCCTTTGTCAGTTCTTCACTACTCCTTACAAGGCATTACATCTCCTAACAGACCGCGCGGGTTTGCATCCTTAGACTGAGGGCTCACATCAAGTGAACACCGCAGCGAATGTTTCGCGGCGGCGCAAACTGCTAGGAGCCTCTCCATGAACAAACTGCTGATCTCCCTTTCCGCTCTCTCGATCGCTGCCGCATCCTCGCTGGCCATGGCGCAAGGAACCGGCATTGATGCGAAGGCTGGCGCCACTGGCGCCATGGCGGCGCCCGCAGTCAGCGCGCCCGCAGACAAGGGCGCAGCCGCCAGCGCAGGTGTGAAGGCTGGCCTGGGCGCTTCGGCCAGCGCCGACAAGGGCGTGGACGCCAAGGCCGATGCCGCAGCCGACACGCACGCCAAGTCCACCGCCAAGACCAAGAAGCACAGCAGCCACGCCAAGGCCAAGAAGGGCGAGGCCGCGACCGACACCAGCGCCGCCGCCGACACCGGCGCCGCGGCCAAGGTCCAGTAAGCCAATAAACGGCAAGCGTGCCGACAAACCTGAGGCGTTTGCCGCAGCCGCCGAGCGGGCCAAAGCCGTTCGCCATGACGACGGCTGTCTCTCCCTCTCCCCTCAGGGGGAGAGGGGTGGCTTAGCTAGGGGCCACTTGAAGCGAAGCCAAGGTTTTTTCGACACAGGGACGGGCTCACCCCGTCCCTTTTTCGTTGGCGCGGACAACTGGGAGCTTGTCAGTCCTAGACCGACAGTCGGGCGGTTTTGCAAGCACTACAATGCATTAGCCCGGCCGCTCCTGAGCGCTGGTGCATCCATGCCCCGGGGAGACATCATGATTCGTGTTCTGATCGCCGACGATCACCAGATCGTGCGCGCCGGCCTGCGGCAGTTTATTTCCGACGAGCCCGATATCCGGGTAGAGGGCGAGGCGGCCAGCGGCGACGAAGTCATGACACGGCTGCGTGAGCTCGAGTTCGATGTGGTGGTGCTCGATATCTCGATGCCCGACCGTAACGGCATCGACGTGCTCAAGCTGCTGCGCCAGCGCCATCCCGACCTGCCGGTGCTGATCCTCTCCACCTACCCGGAAGACCAGTACGCCATCAACCTGATCCGCGCGGGCGCATCCGGCTACTTGACCAAGGAAAGCGCGCCCGACGATCTCGTCAAGGCCATCCGCACCGTGGCCCAGGGCCGGCGCTATGTCAGCGCAAACGTGGCGGACCTGCTTATCGGCGGGCTGGACAAGCCCACCAACCAGCCGCTGCACCAGACCTTGTCCAAGCGCGAGTTCCAGATCTTCTGCAAGCTCTCGCGCGGGCAGTCGGTCTCGGTGATCGCCGAGGAGTTGTTCCTGAGCGTCAAGACGGTCAGCACCTATCGCTCGCGCATCCTGGAAAAGATGGGCATGAAGACCAATGCCGACCTGACCTACTACGCGATCAAGAACGGTCTGGTGGAGTAGGCGCCGCAAAGGCAAAGCGCATTCCACGGCATACTGCCGCGTTCGCCTGACGCCGCTGTAGGACGGACGCCGATGGTCTCTCTCCATACTCTGTTGCTACCATGAAGTCATGTTGGATCAAGCTGCGGCCCCCTCGTATCGCGCACTGCGGGTCCTGCTAATCGAGGACTCAGCGGTACTGCGGGGTATGTTGCTTGAATACCTGAACGCATTTCCGTTTATCGAAGTCGTGGATTGGGCGGATACCGAAAGCTCGGCGCTGCGCCTCTGCGAGGCGGGCAAGTACGAGGTCGTCATCGTCGACCTGCAGTTGCGGCAGGGCAACGGGATCAACGTGCTGCGCGCCTTGCAGAAAACCGAGCTGTCGGGTATCCGGATCGTGTACACCAATCATGCCCAGGTGCCTACATACCGGCGGCAGTGCGCCGAGGCCGGCGCGGACTATTTCTTTGACAAGTCGCTCGAACTCGAGCAGGTGTTCCGGGTGATCGAGGAGTACGCGCGGGCAGATGGCTGAATGCGTATCGACTGTATTGACCGTATCTACCGTATTGTCAGTACCGGCAGTTCCACCTGCGGCCATGCCGCGTCAACCTGAAGCAAGGAGAGAATCATGAGAAAGCTGATGGCGCTGTGCGCCCTGGCAGGTGTGGTCCTGGTGACCGGTTGCAACACGATGGCCGGCGCGGGTAAGGACATCGAGAAGGGCGGCGAGAAGGTGCAAGGCGCCGCCGAGAGCGTCAAGCAGAAGATGTAAGGCGCCGTGCCGTGCGCGCGGCGGCCAGACAGGCGGAAGCGGATAAGAGGAATGGAAAAGGGGCTGCGCGGAGCCCCTTTTCCATTCCTCACCGCTTGGCTGGCCGGCTAGTTGGCCGGCGGCGTGCCGGTGGGCGCATCCTGCGGCGGCTCGCCGGGTTCCCCCATGCCGTCAAGCTCGTCCTCATCGTCGCGCGGCGGCGCCACGATGGCATCGGTGAGCGGCACCACCACCCGGATGGTGACGCCGGCACCGGGCTCCGACTGGAGCTCAAGCGTGCCGCCCAGGGCGATCACGCGCTGCTCCATCCCCAGCAGGCCATGGTGTCCCACCGAGCGCCGCGATTCGAAGTCCGCCGGCAGCCCGCGCCCGTTGTCGCTGATTGCCAGCTCGAGCACACCGTCGGCGCAATCGAGCTGGATGGACACGCGTCGTGCTTCGGCGTACTTGCTGGCGTTGGTGAGCGACTCCTGCACGATGCGGTAAAGGGCGATGGCAGCATCGTCGCGCAGCGGCGGCACCGCATCTGCCAGCTGCACATCCGCCTCCCACTGGTTGCGCGCGGCCACTTCCTCCACCAGCTGGCCGATGGCCTCCTTCAGGCCCAGGTTGAGCAGCACGGTGGGCCGCAGGTCCTCGATCAGGCGCCGCTTGATCTGGATCCCCTGGTCCACATGCAGCATCACGCGGGTGAGCTTTTCCGCCACATCCGGGTGGGCGTCCTGGATGCGGCGGCGCACCCAATGCATATCCAGCTTGGTGGCGGTCAGGATGGCGCCCAGCTCGTCGTGCAGCTCGCGCGCCAGCCGCGTCTTCTCGTCCTCGGTCACGCGCTGCAGGTGGGATGCCAGCGCCGAGAGCTGGCGTGTGCGCGAGCGCACCATGCTGTCCAGGCGCGCGCTTTCTTCTTCCAGCTCGCTGCGTGCGGCTTCCGATACCGCCATGCGGCGCGAATGCTGCAAGCCCACCACAATCAGCAGCACGATATTGATGGCGGTCAGCAGGCCGATGCCGTAGCGCGACAGCGCAAGGTCGCGGTCGGCGTACTCCAGGCTCTGCGACACCGATTTGGCCTCGCGCTGCAGCAAGGCCTCCAGCCCGCGCCGCGCGTTGTCCATCGTCTGCTTGCCGAAGTCCGTGCGCATCAGGTCGAGCGCCACTTCCACGTCGCGCTTGCCGTAGATCAGTGTCAGGTCCATCTCGGTGAGCTTGCGGCTGACGGCGGTGGAGGCCTCGATGAACAGCTTGAGCGCCTCCGGGTCGTCCGCGTAGCGGTTGCGCAGCGCGCTCATCAGCGCATTGATGCGCGGCACGGCCTGGTAGTACGGCTGGAGGTAGCTTTCCTTGCCGGTCAGCAGGAAGCCGCGCTGGCCGGCTTCGGCGGTGACCAGCTCGCCGAGCAGGGAGGTGATCTGGCCCTGTACCTGCTGCGACTGGATGACTTGCGTATAGCCCTGGTGCAAGCGGATGTTGCCCGCCTCCGAGGCGATCAGCACCACCACGGTAAGCACGATGCCGCCCGCCAGAAGCAAGGTCGAGCGCAACAGTGACTGCTTGAACATGTTCGTTTCCCGATGTCGGGCGCTTGGCCGGCGCGGCGTTTCCCGCGCCTTGCCTGCACCTTGCCTGCGACGATGGAAGCACATCGACGGTCTGCGGTCAACCCGCCGCGTCGCCGGTGCTGCCCGCGAGCCCGCGCCGGCGCTTGGGCTGTAGGAATTGGCTGACAAGCGAATCGGTGCGGCTGCGGTGTCTGGCCGGAGATCTGATTTCTACCATGGTTCCATGAGCTTGCGCACCCCGCGTCAAGCCAGCCAGGAAAGTGAGAGGGAGCACGTCAATGCTGAAGTGGGCGCTGATTTTTGCAGTGGTTTCCGTGGTCGCCGGCTTGCTGGGGTTCACAGGTATTGCTGCCGGTGCGGCCGGCATTGCCAAGATCCTGTTCTTCATCTTCCTGGTGCTGTTCGTGCTGTTCCTTGTCCTGGGCGTGACCGTCTTCAAGGCGGTGAAGTAGCCAACCGCAACCGCAATCGCCAGCCGCTGTCACTTGCCAAGCGCACGGCTGCTGGCGCGGCAGCCCAATCCATTTAGGGAGCCATCACCATGTTGCACTACGCACTCGTATTTTTTGTCATCGCCCTGATCGCCGCGATATTCGGCTTTGGGGGCATCGCGGCAGGGGCGGTCGAAATCGCCAAGATCCTGTTCTTCATCTTCCTGGTGGTTGCGCTGGTGACGTTCGTGATCAGCCTGGTCAGGCGCTAAGGGGGGGCTGGCGCGGCTTTCGCGATGGCAGCGAAGGCCGCGCACTGCGCATGCAGATCCCACCTTCACGATTTCCCGGCAGACAGCACGAACCGCATCGCATCGCGTCATCAGGCCAAACGGAGATAAGCCAATGCTGACCAACAATCCAAAGATCCGCAAAGAAGTGAATCACCTGGCTGACAGCGCCGAAAGCACGGTGCGCCAGATCCGGCATGCCGCGCGCGATACGCGCGGCGCCGCCCGCGAAGCCGCAGGACCCGTGGCCGGCGAGGTCAACCGGCTGATTGCCCAGCTCGAGCAAACCATGGAAGTGCTGGGGCGCGAAGGCTCGTCCGAGGCGGTGCAGGCCGGACGACGGCTGCAGGACCGTACGCGCGCCTTGCGCGACCACCTTGCGAGCCGTGCACGCGAACGTGTGGACTACGCCGTGGACGGCGTGCAGCGGCGCGTGGCGGCGTCGCCGTTGAAAGCGATCAGTATCGCGGCGGCGGCAGGCGCTTTCGTCGGCTTGCTGATGGCAGCGAATAGCCGCAGCCGCAACGACTGACCGAGGCATTGCGGCCAGCCTGGCAGTGCCGTATGCGGCGCATGCATCGCATACGCCGCTTGGGCAGTATTCCGTAGCACGATTCTTCCCCCTTCCGGATCCCCTCCCTGATCCGGCATGCCCGGCCCGCATCAGCGGCTGGGCATTTTTTTGCCGGAAGCGCGAGAAGGCAGGAAAAGGAGAGCGGGTGGGGCCGGACGCGGGGCCAAGAAGCGGGGACAAGAAGCGGCGAGCGCAAGGGTAGACAAGGTGGCCGGCTGGCACCGGCTACCTTGTCGTTAATCTACGAGCGTACGGGGATTCGGCGCACTGCCTACACCCCCCACATCACCTCGGTGCTCTCGCGTTGGGATGCGCGCAGCATGTCGAGGAAGGGGTAGGCGCGCTGGCCCAGGTGCAGGGGCTCTTCCTCGATGTCATCGTCAGTCTTGCCGGGATGGACCGACGAAACGGCCGGGTGCACCTTCTTGGCATCCGTCACGGCGGCTTCCAGTATATGGATGCAGCGTGGCAGTTCCTCGATGGTGATCACCCCGCGCTCCCCCAGGTGCTTGCCGATAATCCCCAGGAGCGTCACGGCAAGGTCTCTCATCATGATGAGGTCCTGCGACGCGTGGGATTTGAAGGTGATCAGCATGATATTTCCTTTCCTTGGCGTACAGCGAAGTACATGGGCGAAAACCATGGCCGCGCGGCTTGTCCCGGAACCGGCCAAAGGACTCGCGACAGCCGGTTTTGGGCTTGCTGCATGATGTCAGCATAGCACCTGATAAAATTCCGCGTTCTGCAATTCATTGCCTGCCACGCGGCGCGGCCTCCACATGCCGCCCGCGGCGGTGCCGCCGCGGCAGAACCGCCGCGACGGCACCAGACAACCGCCTCAGGGCCACGACATCCATGCTGCCAGTTCAGACCACCAATCTTGCCGCTGCGTTCAATGACGCGGTGCGCGCAATCGCCCCGGCCGACGCCGCCCTGCCCGACGCCGTCTTCGAGCGTCCTAAGGTCGCCGCCCACGGCGACCTGGCCTGCAACCTCGCCATGCAGGTTGCCCGCGCGCTCAAGCGCAACCCGCGGGAGCTGGCCCAGCAGATCGTCGACGCAGTCAAGGCCGACGCGCGTACCGCCGGGCTGGTGGCCAGCCTGGACATCGCCGGCCCCGGCTTTATCAACCTGCGCCTGACGCCGGCCGCCAAGGCCGATGTGCTGCGCGCGGTGCTGGAGCAGGGCGACCGCTACGGCGCCAAGGCACAGGGCGTGCACGGCAAGGTGCTGGTCGAGTTCGTCTCCGCCAACCCGACCGGCCCGCTGCACGTTGGCCACGGCCGCCAGGCGGCGCTGGGCGACGCGCTGGCCAACCTGCTGGACTGGCAAGGCTTTGCCGTGCATCGCGAGTTCTACTACAACGACGCCGGCGTGCAGATCCAGACCCTGGCCGTATCGGTGCAGGCGCGCGCCCGCGGCTTCAAGCCGGGCGATGCCGCGTGGCCGGAGTCGGCCTACAACGGCGACTACATTGCCGACATCGCTGCCGATTTCCTGGCCGGCAAGACCGTGCGCGCCTCCGACGGCGACGCCGTGACGGCCTCCGGCAACGTGGAAGACATCGAGTCGATCCGCAAGTTTGCCGTGGCCTACCTGCGCAACGAGCAGGACATCGACCTGCGCGCCTTCGGCGTCAAGTTCGACCGCTACTACCTGGAGTCCTCGCTGTACAGCGACGGCCGCGTCGAAGCCGCGGTGCAGTCGCTGGTGGCCAAGGGCAAGACCTACGAGAACGAAGGCGCCCTGTGGCTGCGCACCACCGACGAAGGCGACGACAAGGACCGCGTCATGCGCAAGACCGACGGCACCTATACCTACTTCGTGCCGGACGTGGCCTACCACACCAGCAAGTGGGAGCGCGGTTTCACCAAGGTCATCAACGTGCAGGGCAGCGACCACCACGGCACCATCGCCCGCGTGCGCGCCGGCCTGCAGGGGCTGGACATCGGCATCCCCAAAGGCTACCCCGACTACATCCTGCACAAGATGGTCACCGTCATGAAGAACGGCGAGGAGGTCAAGATCTCCAAGCGCGCCGGTTCCTACGTGACCGTGCGCGACCTGATCGAGTGGAGTAACGGCGCGGAAGGCGGCGAGACCATCCGCGGCTGCCTGGAAGCCGGCGTGGCCGACTGGCCCGAGCACTTCACCCGCGGGCGCGACGCCGTGCGCTTTTTCCTGCTGTCGCGCAAGGCCGATACGGAATTCATCTTCGACGTCGACCTGGCCCTCAAGCAGAACGACGAGAACCCGGTGTATTACGTGCAGTACGCCCATGCCCGCATCTGCTCGATCTTCGAATCCTGGGGCGGCGCGGACTGGGAGGCCAAGCTGCCTGCCCTGGCCGGCACCGACCTGGCCCCCGTGACCGGTGCCGACGCTACCCCGCAGGCGCTTGCGCTGGGCCAGCGCCTGGCCGATTTCCCGGACATGCTGGCGGCAGCGGCGGGTGAACTGGCGCCGCATGCGGTCGCTTTCTACCTGCGGGACCTGGCGGGCGATTTCCACGCCTTCTACAACTCCGACCGCGTGCTGGTGGATGACGAGGCGGTCAAGCTGGCGCGCCTGGCGATGCTGGCCGCCACCCGCCAGGTGCTGCGCAACGGGCTGGCCGTCATCGGCGTCTCGGCGCCGCAGCGCATGTAAGCCAGGCTGGCGGGGGGGGGGGGGGGGGGGGGGGGGGGGGGGGGGGG
>NZ_JBXASU010000098.1:22831-26393 GCF_058809705.1 Cupriavidus sp. MPR-AND1C
GTGAAGGGGGCTTGCCCCCTTCACCACGCGGCTTATCCGTATCGCCCTGACCACAGTCAGTGATGCCGGGATCGGCGCAGGCTCTATAATCGCGCCATCACGCTAGAGGATTTCATGCAACAGCAACGCAAGCGCACCCCGCGCAATGCCAGCCGCGCCCCGCAGCGCGGAGGTACGTTCCTGGGACTGGTGCTGGGCCTGATCGTCGGCCTGGCGATCGCGGTAGTGGTCGCCCTGTATATCACCAGGTCGCCGGCGCCATTCCAGCAAAAGGGCGCGCAAAAGCCGTCCGAGCCCGGCAATGTGGTCAGCAACCTGCCCGCTCCGGCGCAGGAAGCGCCAAGCGATCCCAACAAGCCGCTGTGGAGCAAGACGCCGGCCAAGCCGGTCGGGCCCGCCGCTGAGCCCGAGCAGCCGTCCGGCCCGGCGCCGACCACGGTGAAGCCGCCCGAGCGCCAGCCGCCGGTAGCCGTCACCCGGCCAGCCGACAAGCCCGCCGCCGAGAAGCCCGCGGACAAGCCCGCCGATCGGCCCGCCGCCGAGAAGCCGGCCGACAGGACAGCGCAGAAGCCGGCGGAGAAGCCTGCTGAAAAGCCGGCCGAGAAGCCTGTCGCCGATCCGATCGCCGAGATCGCCCAGGCCGATGCCAACAAGGTAGGCTACCTGCTGCAGGTAGGCGCCTTCCGCTCGCAGGACGACGCCGACCGCCAGAAGGCCAACCTGGCCATGCAGGGGTTCGAAGCCAAGGTGACCGAGCGCGATGTCAACGGCGTCAAGCTCTATCGCGTGCGCCTGGGGCCGTTCAACAAGATCGACGACATGAACCGTTCGCGCGACCGGCTGCAGGCGTCGGGCTTCGAGGCTTCGGTCATCCGCTTTACCAAGCAGTAACAAGCAGTAACGGTAACCCGGTGCAATCCGCTGAACCGGATTGCACCGCCGCTGTCATACGCTCATTGCCCATTCTCGAAAGCCGCGCCACATGAAGAAACTCGCCGCCTTGTTTGCCACGCTGGTCGCTGTGACCGGTTTCCTGATGACCGCGCCCGCCCAGGCAGCCGCGCCCACCTCGGGCAAGGAATACCAGGTCCTGAAAGCGCCGCAGCCCGTCGCGCCGGGCAAGATCGAAGTCACCGAGTTCTTCTGGTACGGCTGCCCGCACTGCTTTGACTTCGAGCCTGAGCTGGAAGCCTGGGTAGGCAAGCAGGGCAAGGACGTGGTGTTCAAGCGCGTGCCGGTTGCCTTCCGCGACGACCTGCTGCCGCACACCAAGATCTTCTACGCGCTGGAAGCCATCGGCAAGCTGGACGCCATGCACACCAAGGTCTTCAACGCCATCCACGTCGACCGCAAGCGCATGCTCGACCCCAACGAAATCGCCGACTTCATGGCCAAGAACGGCATCGACCGCAAGGCCTTCCTCGATGCTTACAACTCGTTCTCGGTGACCACCAACTCGCAACGCGCCAACAAGATCGCCGACGCCTACAAGGTCGACGGCGTGCCGACGGTCGTGGTGCAGGGCAAGTACGTGACCTCGCCGTCCATCGCCGGCACCAAGGGCACGGCCATCCAGACCATGGATTACCTGGTCGGCCAGGTGCGCGACAAGAAGATGTAATTCCCGGGCTGCGGCCGCCGGCCCTTGGGCTCGCCACGCGCGAGCCGGCTGATGGCCACCAGCGGTCGACCGGCACCGCCGGCGCCGGCGAGGCGCAGCGGCGTCCGGCACGCGCCAGGGCGGGTCGGTCGGCATGAACCATGTTGCGCTTACCCCTGGACCCTCCCGATGCGAGCACAGAAAGTCTTTCTTACCGGCGCGTCTAGCGGACTCGGCCAGGCCCTGGCGCGCGAGTACGCCTCGCAAGGCGCGATCCTCGGCCTGGTTGGCCGGCGTGAAGAGGTGCTGCGTGAGTTCGCACGTACGCTGCCCAATCCCAATGCGGTGCGCGTCTATGGCGCGGATGTGCGCGATGCCGATGCCATGCAGCGCGCCGCCCAGGACTTCCTCGATCATTTTGGTTGCCCCGATGTGGTGATCGCCAATGCAGGCGTATCGGTTGGCACCGTTGCCAGCGAGCGCGAGGACCTCGAAGCCTTCCGCATGGTGATGGACACCAACTGGTTCGGCGTGCTCACCACCTTCCAGCCCTTCATGCAGCCCATGCGCGAACGCGATTCCGGCGCCGGCGGCTGGCGCGGCACGCTGGTCGGCATTGCCAGCGTGGCGGGCGTGCGCGGCCTGCCGGGCGGAGGTGCCTACAGCGCCTCCAAGTCCGCCGTGATCAAGCTGCTGGAGAGCCTGCGCCTGGAACAGCGCCGCGAGCGCATCCGCGTGGTCACGATCGCGCCTGGCTACATCCGCACGCCGATGACCGAGCACAATCCCTATCGCATGCCCTTCCTGATGGACGCCGACGTGTTCGCTCGCAAGACGGTGCGTGCGATTGCCGCCGGGCGCCGCTTTGCCGTGGTGCCCTGGCAGATGGGCGTGGTCGCATCCATCCTGCACCTGATGCCGCGCTGGCTCTACGACGCGATCTTCTCCCGCGCGCCGCGCAAGCCGCGCGCGCAGGGAGGCAGCCAGGACCAGCAGCCATGAGCTGGCAGGACGCAGCCGGCGTCCTGCACGGTCCGGCCACGGGCGACGTGCGCATTGCCTCGCTGGTGCCGTCCGTTACCGAACTGCTGTTTGCCCTGGGGCTGGGCCCGCAGATGGTGGCGCGCACCGGCTTTTGCATCCATCCCGAGCCCGCCGTGCGTGCCGTGGCCAAGGTGGGTGGTACCAAGGACGTCAATCTTGAGCGCCTGCGGGCGTTGGCGCCCACTCACGTAGTGGTCAACATCGACGAGAACCGGCGCGAGACGGTCGACGAGATCCGCGCGTTTGTGCCGCATGTGATCGTCACCCACCCCTGTGCGCCCGCGGACAACCTGGCGCTCTACCGGCTGCTTGGCGGCATCTTCGGCCGCCTTGCGGAAGCGGAATCGCTCTGCGCCGCCATGGCGTCCGAACTGGCGCAGGTACGTGCCCGGCAGTGGCCCGCGCGCAAGGTCCTGTATGCGATCTGGCAGGACCCGTGGATGACGGTGTCGCGCGAGACCTATATCAGCCAGATGCTGGCGTTGGTGAACTGGCAGACGTGGCCTGCGGCTGACGCCATGCCCCAGGCTTGTGTTGAAGGGGCGTGCAGCCGGCCCAATACGCCGCAGACGCGGTATCCGAGCTTCCGGTGGAGCGATACGCTGGTGCGGGAGCTTGACCTTGTCCTGCTTTCCAGCGAGCCCTATCGGTTTACCGAGGCGCATGTGGATGCGCTGGAGCGGCAGATTGGCAAGGAGGTTTTGCTGATCGATGGGGAGATGGTTTCCTGGTATGGGAGTCGGGCTGTGGAGGGGGTGAGGTATTTGATGCGGTTTGCAGGTGGGGTTTAGGGGCTCGGCAACTGCCACTGCCACTGCAACTGCAACTGCTTAACAGCAAGGTCAAAGGCAGTTTCACCTCCCCTGCGGGGAGGCGACCTACTTTCTTGTCTCGCCAAGAAAGTAGGCAAAGAAGCGA